>DASTYK010000157.1 GCA_035764935.1 Longimicrobiales bacterium
GGTCTCACGCTCGAGGGCCGCATGCACATCGAGGGTGACTGGGCGGGCCGGGTCACCGGACTGCACGGCCAGCGCGTCGAGAGCGCGATGATGCGGACCCCTGACGGCCACGGTCGCCTCGAGCTTTCACGTTTCGACGCACCCGCCGTCGTGTCCGATCACCGGACGGCCCCGGTAAACTCACTGGGATACCTGCGCGTCATGTTTGCCGTCGAGGACATCGACGACACGATCAACCGGCTCGGCAGGATCGGCGCGACCCTGGTTGATGAAGTCGTCGACTACCAGGGCGTCTACCGGCTCTGCTACATCCGGGGCCATGAAGGAATCCTCATCGGGCTGGCGCAACAGGTCGGGCAGCAGGGTTCCCGTACGAACCCGATCGAAGGCGAACAGTGAGAACTCGACGAGGTGCTGTCGGATAATCTGTGCAAGGACAGTGGCTGGGTTCGCCGTGATGGAGATGGCGAGAAGGATCGGAGTCACCAGGTTCATGGCGTCACGCCTCCGACCAGCTTGCTCCATGATGCGAGCCGTCGGATCGTCGACGGCAAGAAGTGACCCGCACGCCCCAGCAATCAATGGCATCGAAGACATACATCGGCCTGCTTCGTGGCATCAACGTAGGATCCAGCACTCGTGTTCCCATGGATCGCCTTCGCGCGCTCTGCGAGGAAATCGGCTGGTACGATGTCCGAACGTACATCCAGAGCGGCAACATCGTCTTTCGCTCCACGTCCCATCGGCAGGCTCTCGAGGCCCAGCTCGAGCGTGCCCTGCCGCGGGCGTTCGGCATCACCCCTGCCGTTGTCGTGCGCAACAGCAGTGAATGGGCGGCAATTGCCGCTCTGAATCCGTTCGTCGAGGAAGCGCGTCAGTCCCCCAGTCGCGTCATGCTGGCCATCTCCAAGCGGCCTCCTGCTCCTGGGGCACTCGAGAGTCTGCAGGCGCGAGCCGGGTCGGAGCGCATCGCCCGTACGGGCGACGCCATCTGGATCTATTACGCTGATGGCGCAGGCAGATCGAAACTGACTCCAGCCGTTCTCGACCGCGTGGTGGGGTCTCCGGTCACGACGCGCAACCTGAACACGGTGCTGAAGCTTGCCTCGCTGGCACGCAGCGTCGGAGGAGACTCGTGAAGATCTGGGTTGATGCCGACGCGGCGCCGAAGGATGTAAAGGACGTCGTGTGCCGAGCCGCACAGCGGCTCGGGATTCCGGCGGTGCTGGTGGCCAACCGTCGGCTGTCCAGCCCGCTCAACAACCCACTCGTCAGCACCATCCTGGTCCAGGGCGGGCCTGATGCGGCCGATCGCCACATCATCCAGGAGTCCGACACCGGGGACGTCGTCATTACGGCCGACGTTCCGCTCGCAGCGGAGCTCGTAGCCAGGGACGTAATCGTGCTGGATACCCGAGGCGAGTTGCTCGATGCCGATAATGTCCGCGAACGACTGTCGGTCCGGGACTTCATGGAGTCACTGCGCGGAGCCGGGGTGGAAACGGGTGGTGCCGCGCCATGGTCGCCGCGCGACAAGCAGGCGTTCGCCGCGGCACTGGACCGCGTTCTCACCAGGGCCATGCGCCGGTGAGCGTTGGTGCAACGGCTCGATCTCGTGCATGACACACCGAAAGGAGGGCCGGCTCGTGCGAAAGCGACTCGTCGGAATCGTCGTGCCCCTGGCCCTGCTGGTTCTCGTCGGCGCCAGCGTTGTCGTCGTCAACCAGGCCGTCCAGCTGATCGATCTCGCTTACCGGCTCCACCCGACGGCGGGCGACGCCGCGTTCTGGAGTCTGGCCGCCCTGGCGGTGTTCTGCGTAGGTGTGCCGGTCGTCATGCTGCTCACCATGCCGCCGGCTCTGATACCTCCCGACGAGGACGCGGCCCCGAGTACGAGAAGCACCTTGATCGGCTGCGGAAGCGACTTGCCAGAAACCCTCACGTGGACGGCAAGCCGGTCACCCCTGCCGACATCGAGGCATCGTTGACCCAGCTGGACAGCGTGGCGGACCGGACGATCCGTGCATCCGCATCGCAGGTTTTCATGACCACCGCGATATCGCATAACGGGAGCCTGGACGCGCTGCTGGTCCTTACCGCCCAGAGCAAGCTGATTCTGGAGGTTGCACGAACGTACTACCAGCGGCCCAGCATCCGGGATCTCGTGTTCCTCTACTCGAACGTCGCGGCGACGGCCTTCATCGCCGCCGAGCTGGAGGACATAGACATATCGGAACAGATCCAGCCGATATTCGCGGCAGTTGCGGGCTCCGGACTGTCTGCCGTTCCGGGGCTGGGCGCGGCAACCCGTCTGTTCGTCAACTCAGTCACTACCGGTGCCGGTAATGCGTACCTGACGCTGCGCGTCGGGATCATCACGCAGCAGTACTGCCGTGCTCTCGTCAAGCCGCAGCGACGGGCACTCAGACACGCGGCAGCAGTGCAGGCGGCGCGGACGCTGGGCGGGATCGCACGGGAGGGAGCGGCGTCCGTCGCAGCCGCCGTGTTTGCAAGGCCGCGCAAGTTCTTCGCGGACATCATCGGCGCCACCGGCAGGAGTGTTTCCGGAATGACGGACGCCGCCGTGGCCAGGAGCACGTCCGCCTGGAATGCGATCACCGGGCGGGGGCCCAGGGGCGGTGACGAGCCGGCGACCCCGTGAGGAGCGTTACCAGCGGCTACCCGGGACGAGAACGCCGTCACACCCGTGCACCAGGCCGCGCTGCGTACCTCGGTACCTAGCCGGACGGCACCAGCAGTGCGTCGTGACATGATCGAGCTTTACGTTTGAACACAGCGCCACCTGGCGGAATCGGGAAGGAGAGCGAGCCGTGTCCGAAGTCAGCATACGATACATGATCTCGGATGTCCCTGCCGCGGTACGGTTCTACACAAACCTTCTTGGCTTCACGCTGGAGCACGACGCATCACCTGCGTTCGCCTCGGTGTCGCGGGATGGGGTTCGGCTCCTGCTGAGCGGCGACGGCAGCTCGGGGAAGCGCCCGCTCCCTGACGGCGAAACCCAGGAGCCTGGTGGCTGGAACCGCATTCATCTTCGGGTCGCCGACCTGGCCTCGGAGGTAGAACGCCTGCGTGCTGCCGAGGTATCCTTCCGAACGACAGAAATTGTCACCGGCCCGGGGGGATCCCAGGTCATCATCAACGATCCTTCCGGAAACCCGATCGAGTTGTTCCAGCCTGGTCGATGAGACATTTCCCAGGCGGCACACGGGTGTCTGCGATGTCGAACCCGTGAGTGCAATGTGCCCGCGCTCCTGCGCTGCGGTCCAACCGCGCTGAAGGAGGATTCATGGTGGCGCGACAGGATACCCTCGTGTTCTTGTCCGACCCTCATCCGGACTGGGTATGGGCCGTTCAAGGTGTTACCTGGACAGACATCGTCATGGGGCTCGTACTGCTCATCGCTATCGGCTGGATGGCTCGCTCATGGATCCTTCGGCACCGCAGGACGGCGCGGCCCCACAGCGAGCCAGGCCGTGATGGCGATTGAAATAACGTGCGTGCGTCGCTCCGGATATGCGCTGCCGCTGATCCTGCTGGCGCCCGCCGGCCGTCCCGCCTGTTGTTGGTGTTGAGGGGGCGTGAGCGTTTCAAGCAGGTGACCCATCTTCCCAGGCTGGCGGACTCGGCGTGGCGTTCCGGCTACCTTCAAAGGCAGGTACATGGGCAAAGCTATTCCAGAAATCACGGATGAGCTTGGACGCTTCATCACGAGTCAGCCCGTTTTCTTCGTGGCCACGGCTCCGCTCTCACCCGAGGGTCACATCAATCTTTCACCGAAGGGGCTGGAAACGTTCGCAATCCTGTCCCCGACCGAGGTGGCGTACCTCGACCTCACGGGAAGCGGCAACGAGACTTCAGCCCACCTCCTGGAGAACGGCCGCCTCACCTTCATGTTCTGCAGTTTTTCGGGACCACCGCGCATCGTCCGGCTGTACGGACGCGGTCGAACCGTTCTCCCGGCGGACGGCTCATGGACCAATCTGCGGACCCGCTTCGGCGACTTTCCCGGAGTCAGGCAGATCGTGACCGCCACGATCGAGCGGGTGCAGACATCCTGCGGCTTCGGAGTTCCCCTGATGGAGCATCACGGGCCGCGTGACACGCTGCTGCGCTGGGCCGAATCGAAGGGTCCGAGCGGCCTGGCTGCATACATCGCCCAGAAGAACGGCGCGAGCATCGACGGTCTGCCTACGCCGATTGCAGACGCCCTGGGCGCAGACTGAGCGGGAGTGAAAACGATGACTGCTCCCTCGGTGCAGACGCTGCAGGCCATTCTCGCGGCGTTCAATGCTCATGATCTCGACAGGATCATGGAGTTCTTCGCAGAGGACTGCACGTTCGATATGCCTCGTGGCCCCGACCCGTGGGGTGCGCGGTTCGTTGGCAAGGTGGCAGTGCGCGAAGCACTTGCGTCGCGATTCGCCGGCCTTCCCGATGTGCAGTACACGGACGATCGACACTGGGTGAGCTCGGATCTCGGTGTCTCGGAGTGGCTGCTCACCGGCACGACACCGGATGGCCGCCGCGTCCGCGTCCGTGGCTGCGATCACTGGCAGTTCCGGGATGGCAAGGTCGTCCGGAAGGATTCCTACTGGAAGATCGTCGAGCCGTCCGGCTAGCCGATGCACAGAGTCATGCTGGTCACCCTCGCCGCGCGCAGCTCATCGATGAGGTCATACGATTCCTGTCGTCACCCTGAATCTGATTCACGACGTGCGGGCACAAAGCTGAGAAGATCGGTGCAATGGAAAACCACGAACCCGTGAAGATAGAGCTCGACGGCCGTTCACTGGCTGTGCGCATCGCAGGGGACAGCCAGGCACCGGCGCTGCTTCTCATCCACGGGTTTCCGAGCTCTTCCCGGACATTCCGGAATGTGATCACGCCGCTCGCGCGCACCTGCTACGTCGTCGCACCGGATCTTCCCGGCTTTGGTGAGTCCGAACCGATCAGCGTACCAACGTTCGCGCGCTTCGCCGATACGATCGACCGCCTGCTGGCGAGGCTCGGGATCGAGTCCTTTCACCTGTACCTCCATGACTACGGGGCCGCGGTCGGTCTGCACCTTGCCACGCGGCAGCCGCATCGGATTCGGAGCCTCATCGTGCAGAACGCCAACGCCCACGAAAGCGGGATGGGGCCTGCCTGGTCTGCGACGAGGGAGTACTGGGACGACCCGACTCCGGAACGGGAAGCGGCAGCGACTGCGCACCTGACGATGGAGGGCACTCGCGATCAGTACGTGGCGGGTGTGCCAGCGGATATCGTCGAGTGCATCGACCCGGCAAACTGGGAGGAAGACTGGAGGATCATGTCTCTCCCCGGCCGGCTGCAGATGCATCGTGCACTGGTGCTCGACTACCGCACTCATTTCGCCCGGTTCGGCGCGGTCGCGCAGTACCTGGCACGCGAACAGCCGCCGTCGCTGATGCTGTGGGGACGACACGACGCTTTCTTCGACGTCGAAGAGACGCTGTCGTGGATGAAAGCGCTGCCACGCATGGAGGCGCACATTCTCGATGGTCCTCACTTCCTGCTGGAAACCCATCCTGACGAGTGTGCTGCGCTGATGAGCGCGTTCGTTCGGCGGGTGGATGCGCGGCGGCAGGAAGCCTGATTCGTGCCGCGCCTCCGACGCGGTTGAGACGCTGTCGTCTGATAGTGGAGGAGGTAACCCCGACGGTGCGGCAACCTGCGAGCGAATATCCATGAACGACGAACGTGTAGAGGCAGGATCCTGGTGACTGAAATCCGACTCGCCACCCCCGACGATGCGCCCGCGATCGCGGCGATCTATGAGCCCGTGGTGGCGGACACCGCGATCTCGTTCGAGCTGGTGCCTCCCTCTGCAGGCGAGGTGGGCTCCAGGGTCGCAGGGACGCTGTCGTTCACGCCGTGGCTCGTGTGTGCATTCGATTCGCGTGTGGCGGGCTATGCATATGCGTCGAGGCACCGCGACCGCGCTGCCTACCAGTGGTCGGTCGAGGTCTCTGCGTACGTCAGTGCCGACCAGCGTGGCAGGGGCATCGCCACAGCGCTCTATACGTCGCTGTTCGCGCTCCTGCGGCTCCAGGGGTTCCGCAATGCCTACGCCGGGATCACACTGCCCAACCCGGCGAGCGTCGCGCTGCACACGAAGCTCGGCTTTGCCCGCATCGGCGTCTTCGAGAAAATCGGCTTCAAGGCAGGGGCATGGCATGACGTGCTCTGGCTGCACCGCGAGATCGCGCCGCGCGTTGGCACGCCGGAAGCTCCCATTCCCATGCCGGAACTCGCCGCTCGCCCGGGCTACACCGCTGCTATCGCTGAGGGCCTGGCGCTGCTCGAAAGACGAATGTGGGGATGACTGACGCCGTGACAGCAGACGCCTTGACAGCAGGCGGTGATCACATGATCGAGTTGCCGTACCAGGATCCCTGTGAATTCTGTGAAGGCATGGCGGGTCGCGACGAGCACTGGGCCGTGATCGCCGAGTCGGCGCTGACCCTGACCGTGCTCAACCCCTACCAGTTCGAGGCGGGGCAGTGCTGCGTGATCACGCGCCGTCACGTCGGCACCATGCTGGAGCTCACGCCGGCAGAGGGAGAGGCGGTGATCGCCGCAGCACGCGACGTCGCCCGTGCAATGCTCGCCGCCTTTCGGCCGCTTGCCATACTCACCTATCAGAACAACGGCGTGTACAGTGGCCAGGAAGTTCCGCATTACCACTATCACGTCGTGCCGAGGCAGCAGGGCAGTGACTGGGGGATCGGGCCGCCGCAGCTGCAGAAGTTTCCGGCGGCCGGCCGCGTGGCGGGAACTCACCACGATCCGTCGGGCGACGCAGCGCGGATGAAGCGCGTGCGGGTTGATCGTGAGACCCTGTTCCGGACGGCGGAGCTGCTTCGGCGGAATTTGCCGACCTGAAGTGTCATGACGCGCTGTCCGAGCTACGGCACACATACGCAGCCACGAGCGAAAGTCCGATCGGATGGTCCTGCGTCCGAGCGCCGTGGGGCGGAAGCACGCTTCCTGCTGAATGACGCGCAACCGATCACACGTGCAGGAAGAGACTCAATGCAAGACAGCCACACGTATCGTGCCACACCTCGTCCGACGACGTCGCGTCCGTCGACGCGCAGCGCAGCATTTCTCGCCATGGCCATGGTGTCAGCGGCTGCCTGCTCGAGCTCGGGCGCGACACCGGGAACGGACATGCCGCCAAGCCCGCCCGCCGCTGCGGAGGCTCCATGGCAGAGCAGCCGGCTGTCGGCCGCGTCGGTCCCGGAGCCGTACTTCACCGCGTGGAGCCACGCAGACAACAGGAACACGTGCGCCCTGATCGCTCCTGCTGCGACCGCGGCGACGCAGGGTGCGACGCCACGCGTCGCCACGTTCTCCGGCGGATGGGGCGTCGCCTACGACCAGGCGGGCGTGCGTAGTGCGTTCGGGATCGCGGGAACCGGTGCGAGCGCGTCGGAACCGGCCTACCACGAGTGGCCGCACCGACTCACCTGGGCAGACGGCAGCTCCGTCGGCTACGGCCCGGAGGGCGGCACCGGTCCCAACCAGCTGGCGTACCTGACCATCGCTGGTCAGCAGTGCCTCTACAACGTCTGGTCCCGTCTCGGCGTGGACCACCTGGAGCAGCTCCTCGGCTCGCTGCGCTTTGTCGACACTGGCGGCGGGCTCTGACACTGAACCGTGGCGCAGTCGTCCCGCCGCGCGCGGCCTGTGAGGCTCGACCGCGAACGTTGACATGGTCTACGCGATCAAGACTCGAGTACCCGATCCCGACGCCGACTCGTTCACGTTCGTCGCACAGAAGACGATGTATGGCGGCAAACGGATCGCGCAGGGAGACACGATCTTCGTCATTTCGAGTGAGAACGGCGGAGGCACCGGGCTCGTCGCAAAAGGGATCGTTGCCGCGGTCGATGCAGTTCAGAGACGACCGGGCGTCGAGCGCCAGACGCCGCGTGTCACCGTTCATGTGACGCGAATTGCCGGCGCGGTGAAGCGTCTCGGGCGCAGTGAGCTCAAGCCCTTCACCAGCTGGGACGACGGCCGGCCGGAAACCGAGCTCAATTTCAAGTTCTACCGGCAGGCAACGGACAAGATCGCCGGCATCTCGGATGCAACGGCCGCGTTCCTCGCCGGTTACTTCGACGGGGAGGAATGAGAATCTCCGGCTGCGTCGCAGCGGCGCAGTGCAGCAGGCAGTGATATGCACCATTATGCAGTGAGGAAGGGGAATCGCGGATGAAGAAGCAGCCGAAGTCGACCACGACTCGCAAGCCGCCGGAGCCGTCGGACAGTCACGCCGAGATCAGTGACTGGATGCGCAGCGCAATGCCGGACCTGCAGCCTATCGTGAAGTACCTGGACAAGCAGATCCGTGACAGCATCAGCGGGCTCCAGTACGGGGTGAAGTGGAAGAAGGCGTACTACGGAGTGCCGGACCAGGGATGGATCATCGAGATGGTCGCCTATGATGTCTCGGTGAACGTGGTATTCCTGGGCGGTGCGAAGTTCGACGATCCGCCGTCGCTCGGCTCCGGCGGGTCGCGCTACGTCAAGGTGAAAACGCTGGAGGAGGCGAAGGCACCCGAGATCCGCGAGTGGATCAAGGAGGCTGCGCGCGTGCCGGGCTGGCAGTGAGTAGCCCGCGATGCATTTCGCCACCACGTGACATTCGGGCTGCCAGGGGGCCCTCCAGAGGAAGAATCCCATGCGCAAGCTGATCGTGGCGGAGTTCATCACGCTGGACGGCGTGATCCAGGCACCCGGGGCGCCTGACGAAGATCCGAGCGGCGGGTTCCGGTTCGGCGGCTGGGTCGCGCCCTACGACGACGACGCGATCGACAGGGCGGTTCATGACCTCTTTGCGCAGCCGTTCGAGCTGCTGCTGGGACGTCGCACCTACGACATATGGGCGGCGTACTGGCCGAATGTGCCCGCGGGGCACCCGATCGCCGATCGGTTCAACCGAGTGCGCAAGCACGTGGCGACGCACCGGCCGGATGCACTGGAGTGGGAGAACAGCCATGCACTGCGCGGCGAACCTGCGGACGCGGTGCGCGCGCTACAGCGCGAGGGTGATGGCAACTTCCTGACGTACGGGAGTGGCGAGCTGGTGCGCCAGCTGCTCATTGCCGGTCTGGTGGACGAACTCCGGCTGATGGTATTCCCCATCGTGCTCGGTCGCGGAAAGCGCCTGTTCGGAGATGACGCGCTGGCCTCCGCCTTCACCCTGGATCAATCGGAACGCACGCCCGGCGGGGTGCTGATCACGCGTTACCTGCGCGCGGGCGAGGTGCGCACCGGCGCGATCGGCGCGCGGGACGCGGGATGATGCCCGAGAGCCCGCAGGAAGCGGTCATCGGCCTGTACGAGCGTCATGCGGCGGCGTACGACGTCGATCGCGGCCGCTCGCTCCAGGAGCGCGCATGGCTCGACCGGTTCCTCGCCTTCATTCCGCCCGGCGGCACAATTCTCGACGTCGGATGCGGCATGGGCGAGCCGATCGCTGCGTACCTGCTTCAACAGGGCGTCCACGTGCTCGGCGTGGATGCGTCACCCTCGATGATCGCGCGCTGCCGTCAGCGCTTCCCTGAATCGGACTGGATGGTCGCCGACATGCGAGAGCTCGAGTTAGGGAAGCGCTTCGATGGCATCGTCGCATGGGACAGCTTCTTCCACCTCGGCATGGTTGATCAGCGCAGCATGTTCTCCCGTTTCGCTGCGCACGCGCGGGCGGGCGCGCCGCTGATGTTCACCAGCGGTACGTCGGAGGGCGAGGCGATCGGCTCGTACTGCGGTGAGGCGCTTTACCACGCGAGCCTGACGCCTGCCGAGTACCGAACGCTTCTCGGCACGAACGGCTTCGTCGTGCGGGAGTTCGTGGCGTCCGATGCCTCGTGCGGTAATCACACGGTGTGGCTAGCAACGCACGGAGGGTCTGACGTGCTGCCAGCCTCGCACCGCGACCTTCGCGGCATCTGACGCCGTGACTCCACTGAGCGATGACATGCCCGAATTCCGCTTCTATTACTTCACGCCGCTCTACGAAGAGACAGTCGCGTTCTATCGCGACGTGCTTGGCTTCGAGCTGTACCGATGCTGGGACGAGCCGGATGGGGAGCGCGGCACGATCTTCATGGCTCCGGGTGGCGCGGGGCTGATCGAGATCGAGGCCGGAGGCACACGGCCGGTGGTGCAGGGCGGGTTCTACATCGAGGTCAGCGATCTCGACGCGTGGCGGGCAGCGGTGGGTCGCAGTGGTGCGCCGATCGTTCGGGACGTCGCCGTGACTGGATACGCCCATCGCAACTTCAAGACGCGCGATCCGAGCGGGATCGAAGTGGCGTTCTTCGAACCCGCTCCCGGGCAGTGAGCGCTCCGCACGCATTGCGCTGCCGCCATTGTGCGCCCGACTGTATGGATCGCACCGGCCACTCGTCATACCTCTGAAGCGCCTGTATTCGGTCGACAGCGACACCGCTGTCGACGTGGATCCCGGGCGCGGATCGGATTGCCATGAAACCCCGTGTTTCCCTGATCACGCTGGGCGTTGATGATCTCCAGCGCGCGGTCGCCTTCTACCGGGACGGTCTCGGGCTGCCGACGGATGGAATCGTCGGTCTCGAGTTCGAGCACGGCGCGGTGGCGTTCTTCGATATGGGAGGAGTCAGGCTCGCGCTCTGGGCTCGCCCCGACCTCCAGCATGACTCGGGACGGCCGCAGCCTCGCGGCGCTTCTGCCGGCTTCGCGCTCGCGCACAACGTGAACACCCGGGCGGAAGTGGACGACGTGATGACACAGGCGCGCGCCGCCGGGGCCGAGATCGTGAAGCCTGCGCAGGACACGTTCTGGGGTGGCTATGCGGGCTACTTCGCCGATCCCGACGGTCACCTATGGGAGGTCGCATGGAACCCGCAGCTTCGCGTGGAGGACTGAACATGCCGACGCCGCCGACCGGGGATGCCAGGTGGACGAGGGGATCCCGCAGGCTGCGCACATGCACCGCGACGTTTACATGAGCGTTCGCATCCTGTTCGTGCTGCTCGTGGCACTCGGCTCGTGCACCTCGCAGGCGCAGGACGACGAGGCCGACGGTGCCGGCGCCGATCGTCATGCGCCGCCGTCTCAGCCGCTCGACTCACCGTCAGGTGCACGGGCAGACGCGTCAGGCGACGATAATGGGCGTGGCCCCGGGCAGCCTGCGCAGGTTGACTCCCTTTCGAGCGGCGCACCTGTCGCTCGCCAGCCGAGCGAGCGCCTCATCACGCCGGATGGCTGGGGGCCGCTGCGTATCGGCATGAGCACGGCGGAAGTGATCGCTGCTGCCGGCGAGGACGCCAGTCCTGCGGCAGTGGGCGGTCCCGATCCGGATCGCTGCGACGAGTTCCGTCCCTCCCGGGCGTCGGCCGGCATTCTCGTGATGCTCGAGAATGGTGTCCTCACGCGCATCTCCGTGAGTCGGAACACCGGGATCGAAACGCCGGAAGGGTTCCGCATCGGCGACTCCGGCGACGATGTGATGCGCGCGTACGGGTCACGCGCCCAGGTCGAGCCGCACCAGTACCAGGAAGCGCCGGCGAGGTACATCACTGTCTGGCGGCAGGCGTCTCGTGGAGCGGAGCGCCGTGGGATCCGGTACGAGGTCGATGCCACGGGTAATATCGCGCACATTCGCGCCGGCGGACCGGCCATCGAGTATGTCGAGGGGTGTGTGTGACTTCGTCTGCGGTACCGGACAGGAGTAGAGTGCAGATGATGCAGGAGTTGCTGGACCTGGAGCAGAAGTTCTGGAAAGGCGATAGCGGGTTCTATGAGCAGAACCTTGCGGACGATGCGCTCATGGTCTTTGCCGATCCCGTGGGCGTGCTGAACAGAGAGGCCATCGTCGAGTCGATCGGTGCATCGTCACGGTGGCGCCAGGTCGAGATGACAGAGATTCAGCAGCTCGAAATCGGAGCGGACGCGGTGCTGCTCACCTATCTCGCATCGGCGGTGCGGGACGGAAGCGAGCCGGCGTACCAGGCACGCGCGAGCAGTCTCTACGTGATGCGCGAAGGCGCGTGGATGCTCGCATTTCACCAGCAGACGCCGGTCGCGTGACGCTGCCACGCTCGACCAGCCGTTCCAAACCTTGCAGGCCGGCACGTACTCCGACTGAGGTATGACCATGCAGATTTCGCAGACGGCTTCGAGCGTTTACAGCCTGGACGA
>DASTYK010000158.1 GCA_035764935.1 Longimicrobiales bacterium
CCCGCGCCTGCCGCTGCCAGCGTTGCCATGCCGGGTCGAAGACGCGACGGGGGGGGTCGGCGATCCCCGGCCCCGGCCCAGGGCCCCGGGCCCCGGGCCCGCCTCTCCAACTTGATCCCCACCCCGGAATCCGCTAAACTAGACAGTCTTGGCCCAAACACGAGAAAAACCCGATGAAGCCCGGCATTCATCCCGATTACAAGGAAGTCACCGTCCAGTGCGCCTGCGGAAACAACTGGCAGACGCGCAGCACGGCTGATTCGATTCACGTCGAGATCTGCTCTGTCTGCCACCCGTACTACACGGGCAAGCAGCGTCTGATGGACACGGCCGGCCGCGTCGAACGCTTCCAGAAGAAGTGGGCGAAGCAGGACGCAACGGCGGGCAAGTAATCGAAGAGCCGGGTCAGCCCGGCTCTTTCACTATCCGATAGCAACATGAGCTGGCAGGATCGGGTGCCTGAGGTGCAGCGTCGCTTCGAGGCGCTGACGGAGGCGCTCGCGGATCCGGCGGTGCTGGAGTCGCGCGAGCGCTACGCGGCGACGGCGCGCGAGCATTCCGAGCTGGCGCCGGTGGTCGAGGCGGCGGCGCGCTGGCAGAAGGCGCGGGTGCGGCTGGACGACGTGCGCAGCGTGATCGCGGCCGGCGACGATCCCGAGCTGGTCGAGCTTGCGGAGATGGAGCTCGAGGAGCTGGAAGCCGAGGAGTCGCGGCTCGAGGCGGAGCTGCGTCGCCTGCTGGTTCCGAAGGATCCGCTCTCCGATCGAGCCGCCGTGGTCGAGATCCGTGCCGGCACCGGTGGCGACGAGGCCGGCCTTTTCGCCGCAGACCTGTTCCGCATGTACAGCCGCTACGCCGACAGCCGCAACTGGAAGATCGAGCTGGTCGATCTGTCTGAGGGCGAGCGGGGCGCGTACAAGGAAGTCGTCTTCATCGTGCGCGGTTCTGACGCCTACGGCGACCTGCGCAACGAGTCGGGCGTGCACCGCGTGCAGCGGGTGCCCGCCACGGAAAGCCAGGGGCGGATCCACACGTCCGCCGCGACGGTCGCGGTGCTGCCGGAAGCGGAGGACGTGGACGTCGACATCCGCGAGGAGGACCTGCGGATCGACGTGTACCGCAGCTCGGGCCCGGGCGGCCAGTCCGTGAACACGACCGACTCGGCGGTGCGCATCACGCACATCCCGACGGGCGTCGTGGTGACCTGCCAGGACGAGAAGTCGCAGCACAAGAACAAGGCGAAGGCGCTGCAGGTGCTGCGCAGCCGACTGCTCGACGCGAAGCTGGCGCAGCAGGAGGCGGAGCGGTCACGCGAGCGCAAGACGCAGGTCGGGACGGGCGATCGCTCGGCGAAGATCCGGACGTACAATTTCCCGCAGAGCCGTGTCACCGATCACCGGATTGGCCTGACCCTGCACAGCCTGCAGGACGTGCTGAACGGTGACCTCGACGAGCTGATCGGCGCGCTCAAGCTGGCGCGTGAGGCGGAGCGGCTCGAGGGCGCAGTCGCCTGACGGCGTTGCCCGAAACGGCGCTCGCCCTGGCGCAGAAGGCCGCGCAGCTCCTGCGCGAGCGCGGCTTCGAGAATGCGCGGCTCGAGGCCGAGCTGCTGCTGGCCGGCGTGCTCGGCGTGAAGCGGCTCGAGCTGTACACGCAGTTCGACCGGCCGATCAACGACCGGGAGCTGGAAACGTTCCGCGCCTGGGTGCGACGGCGACTGAAGCACGAGCCGCTGCAGTACATCACCGGCGACGTCCAGTTTCGTTCGCTCCGGCTCAAGGTCGATCGGCGCGCGCTGATCCCGCGGCCGGAGACAGAGGTGCTGGTCGGCGTCGTGCTCGAACACCTGCAACGGCAGACGACGTCCGTCCCGCGGGTGCTCGACCTCGGCACCGGCACCGGCGCGATCGCCCTCGCCATCCTGGCCGAGCACCCGGCAGCGACGGCCGTCGCGACGGACGTGTCGCTGGACGCGCTGGCGCTGGCAGGCGAGAATGCAGCGCTGACGGGCCACACCGGGCGGATCGAGCTGCTGCATGGCGACCTGTGGGACGCCGTGCCGGACGAGCGGTTCGACGTCGTCGTCTCGAACCCGCCGTACGTCGCGGAGCGCGAGGCGGCCGACCTCGCCCCCGAAGTGCGCGAGTGGGAGCCCGGCAGTGCGCTGTTCGCGGCCGCGGACGGGCTCGCGGTGCTGGAGCGCATCGTGGACGGTGCCGCGGCCCACCTGCAGCCCGGCGGATTGCTCGCCCTGGAGCTGGGGCTCGGGCAGGCCGAGGCCGTGGCAGCGCGCATCGATGCGACGCGCGCATTCGAGACCGCCCGTATCACGCAGGACCTGGCCGGACGCCCGCGCATCGTCAGCGCGGTGCGTGCGCCGGCGGAAGACAACGAGTAACGATGGAACCGGACCGGCGGCGCACTGCGCGCCGCTCGTCGTCACGGAAGGGACGCTGTAGATGAACGAAGCAATGATCGAAAAGGCACGCGAGCTCGGGCGCATGATCGGCCAGACGGAGGAGTACAAGGCGCTCGGCCGCGCGCGTCAGAACCTGGACAGCGATCGCGATGCGGTCGAGGCCCTCAACGCGCTCGCCGAGCTGGAGGCGCAGATCGCGAGCGCGCTGCGGAGTGGACAGGAGCCGTCGCAGGAGGCGCAGCAGGCGTACGAGGCGTCGTTCGGCAAGCTCCAGGGCTCGACGGTCTACCAGGCACTGGTCGCGGCACAGAGCAACTTCGACAAGGTGCTCGGCAAGGTGAACGACGAAATCGGGAAGGGCATCGAGCTCGGCGCGCAGTCGCGGATCATCCTTTCCTGACCCGCACATGCCCAGCCTCGACAGCCTGCGCGGCGCAGTCTACGGCATCATCGATCCGCTCACCGACTGGCTGAGCGCAAAGCGTGTTCACCCGAACGCGCTCACGACGATCGGCTTCTTCGTGACCTGCAGCTCCGCGCTCGCCTACCATCAGCACCACGTGCGGACGGCTGGCTTTCTCATCCTGCTGGGCGGCTTCTTCGACATCCTGGACGGGCGCGTCGCGCGCCTGACCGGGCTGGGCAGCAAGTTCGGGGCGTTCTACGACTCGACGCTCGACCGCATCAGCGAGATCGTGGTCTTCCTCGGACTGCTCTCCCTCTACAACGACTACCGGCTCGAGCTCGGCGACGTCGGCATGATCTACCTGATCATGCTTGCAATGGCGGGCTCCCTGATGATCAGCTATACTCGCGCGCGGGCGGAGGCGATGGGGCTGGATTGCCGCGTCGGCCTGATGCCGCGCGCCGAGCGGGTCGTGCTGCTCGGCGCCGCATCGCTCTTCTTCGGCGAGGCGTGGGACGGACTGGTGCTGAAGGGCGTCATCCTCATCCTCGCCGTGCTCACGAACCTGACGGCCTTCCAGAGGATCGTCTGGGTCTATCAGCACGCGCGCGGCGTGCCGCTCGACGAGTAGCACGCGCGACGATCGAGCAGCGCACAACATACTCGAGGACTACACAGGCATGGCCAACAACCAGAACATCGCACCCGCCACCGGTCGTCTCGGTGTGCTGCTTCCCGGCATGGGCGCGGTTGCGACGACGTTCATCGCGGGGGTCGAGGCGGTCCGCCGCGGCATGGCGGAGCCGATCGGCTCGCTCAGCCAGCTCTCGCACATCCGGCTCGGCAAGCGTACCGACGACCGCAACCCGCTGATCCGCGAGCTGCTGCCGCTCGCTTCGCTGGACGACATCGTGTTCGGCGGCTGGGACCCGATCCCGGACGACGCATACGAGACGGTCGTGAAGGCGGGCGTGCTCGAGGCGAAGGATTACGAGCCGATCGCGGACTTCCTCAAGTCGATCCAGCCGATGCCGGCCGTCTTCGACCGGAAGTACGTGAAGCGGCTCGACGGGACCAACGTCAAGAAGGGCAAGAACAAGCGCGACCTCGGCGAGCAGCTGCGCGAGGACATCCGGCGCTTCAAGGAAGAGAAGGGCTGCGAGCGCCTGGTCATGGTGTGGTGCGGCTCGACGGAGATCTTCCTGAAGCCGGGCCCGCAGCACGCGACGCTGGCCGCGTTCGAGAAGGCAATGGAGGAGAACGACGACGCGATCGCGCCGTCGATGATCTACGCCTGGGCCGCACTGCAGGAGGGTGTGCCGTTCTGCAATGGTGCACCGAACCTGACGGTCGACCTCCCGGCGATCCAGGAGCTCGCGCTCCAGAAGAACCTCCCGATCTCGGGCAAGGACTTCAAGAGCGGGCAGACGATGATGAAGACCATCCTCTCGCCCGGGCTCAAGGCGCGCATGCTCGGCCTGAACGGCTGGTTCAGCACGAACATCCTGGGCAACCGCGACGGTGCCGTGCTCGACGATCCGGACTCGTTCAAGACCAAGGAGGAGTCCAAGCTCGGCGTGCTCGAGTACACGCTCCAGCCGAAGCTCTACCCGGAGCTGTACGGCAACGTCTACCACAAGGTCCGCATCGAGTATTACCCGCCGCGCGGTGACAACAAGGAAGGCTGGGACAACCTCGACATCTTCGGATGGATGGGGTACCCGATGCAGATCAAGGTCGATTTCCTCTGCCGCGACTCGATCCTGGCCGCCCCGCTGGTGCTCGACCTGGCCCTCTTCAGCGACCTGGCCGCACGCGCCGGCATGAGCGGCATCCAGGAATGGCTCTCGTTCTACTACAAGAGCCCCATGACGCCCGAGGGCCTCTACCCCGAGCACGACCTGTTCATCCAGCACATGAAGCTGAAGAACACGCTGCGGCACCTGGCGGGTGAAGAGGTGGTGACGCATCTGGGGCTGGACTACTACGAGTAACGCGAACAGCGGGCCGTCAGGGCCGGGGCCCAGGGCCCTGGGCCGAGGGGTGACGCCGCTTCAATGATCAGCAGGAGATGCTTCGCGAGGCCACGGATGACGACTCTTCGTGGCCTCACGAGTTACCTGACGTGGGCGGGGCGCGGGCAGACGCCCCCGCCCCCGGCCCCGGGCCCCGGGCCCCGGGCCCGCAGTATGACCTTTAGAAAGCACCCGTGTTCCTAGTCCTCGAAGGCATCGAAGGCTCCGGCAAATCCACGCAGGCCAGGCTCCTCGGGGAGTGGCTCGCCAGGCAGGGCCGGCCGCATCTCGTGACGCGCGAACCCGGCGGGACTGCGGTCGGCGAGGCGATCCGCGAGGTGGTGCTGCACGGCGGGGACGTGACGCCCCGCACGGAGCTGTTGCTGATGCTGGCAGCCCGCGCGACGTTCGTCACAGAGGTCGTTGCGCCCGCGCTGGCCGAGGGTAGAATCGTCGTTGCCGACCGATTCGAGCTGTCGACGCTGGCGTACCAGGCCCACGGGCGGGGGTTGCCCCTGGACGAGGTCCGGCGGCTCAATGCCTTTGCCACGGGTGGCCTGGCGCCGGACCTGACGATCGTGCTGGACGTGCCCGCGTCAGTAGGGGACGCGCGACGAACGCAGCGCGGCGCGGCGGACCGGATCGAGCGCGCGGGCGCCGCATTCCACGACCGGGTGAACGAGGCATACCGCTTGCTCGCTGCCTCCGAGCCGGGTGTGGTTGCGCTCCCGGCGGAGGCGACGGTCGAGGCGGTGCACGCGTCGATCGTGACGCTCCTCGCGTCGCGTTTTCCAGAAACTTTCAACGCGGCAGCGGGTTAGACTTTGAGGCGCCATGCGGCGTCGCCGGCAGCAGGCTTCGGGAGAAGACGATGAAGATCAAGCGATCCGTCATGGCACCACTGTTCGTTGCGCTGATTGCGTTCGCATCCGGCGGCTGGTTGCTGCAGCAGGGTGTGAGCAGCGAGCGCAACGTGTACGCGACGGCGCAACTGTTCGAGGACGTGCTGCGGCACGTCTCGGCGCGGTTCGTCGATGAGAAGTCTGCCGGCGAGCTGTACCGCCTGGCGATCGACGGCATGCTCGAGGAGCTGGGCGATCCGCACAGCGTCTTCATGACGGCCGACGACTACGAGCGGCTGCGCGTGCAGACGCAGGGCGAGTACGGCGGGATCGGCATCCAGATCGCGAAGCGCAACGGCTGGATCACGGTGCTCTCGCCGCTGCCGGGCACGCCTGGCGAGCGCGCGGGACTGCGTGCCGGTGACGCGATCGTCGAGTTCGAAGGTCAGTCGACGCGCGAGTGGACCGAGGATGAGGCGGTCGCCAATCTGCGCGGCCCGCGCGGCTCGCAGGTGAACATCACGGTCGCGCGCTTCGGCATCGATGAGCCGATCCCATTCACGATCACGCGCGACGAGATCCACATCCAGTCGGTGACGACGTCGTACCTGCTGCCGGGCAATGTCGGCTACCTGGAGCTGAGCGTGTTCAGCGAGGACTCGGAGCGTGAGGTGCGCCAGGCGCTGGATGCGCTGAAGGCGGAGGGCGCGACGGGCGTGATCCTGGACATGCGTCAGAATCCGGGCGGCCTGCTCGACGCGGGCATCGCGGTGTCCGACCTGTTCCTCGAGCGGGGTCAGCTGATCGCCGAGACCAAGGGGCGTGATCCGCGTCAGTCGCAGAGTGCGTACGCGGCGTCGCCGGATGCGTACCCGGACCTGCCGATCGTGGTGCTGGTCGGGCCGAGCAGCGCGTCGGCCACGGAGATCGTCGCGGGCGCCCTGCAGGACCATGACCGCGCGCTGGTGCTCGGCCGCACGACCTACGGCAAGGGCTCGGTCCAGTCGCTGTTCCAGCTCCCCGGCCAGAACTGGCTGAAGCTGACGACGGCGCGCTGGTACACGCCGGTCGGTCGCAGCATCCAGGGCCCGTACGGCATCGATGCCGAGGCGGCGGAGCTGGCGATGGACACGCTGGCGGCGGACAGCGTCGGCGATCGGCCGGAGTACCGGACGGACGGCGGCCGCACCGTCTACGGCGGCGGCGGTATCACGCCGGACATCATCGTCAATCCGGACACGCTGACGCTGCAGGAGCAGACGTACCTGCGTGCGCTGCAGCCGCACGGCTCGAAGTACTTCGAGACGCGCTTCACGTGGGCGGTCGCGTACGCCAAGTCGCAGCCGAACCTGCAGCGCGGCTTCCAGGTGTCGCCCGAGATGCGTGAGTCGTTCCGCCAGGCGCTGGTGAAGGCGGGCGTCGACGTCGGGCAGGACGTGTTCGATGGCGCCGAGCGCCTGGTCTCGCGCGACCTCGCCTACGAGATCGCGTACGCGAAGTGGGGACAGGCCGAGGCCCGCCGTCGGCTGAATGACGACGACCGCCAGATCGAGGTCGCAGCCGAGCTGCTCCGACAGGCCAACTCGCCCGAGACGCTGTTCCGCGTCGCCGCGCAGCGGGGCAGTGATGCACCGCGCGTTGCGGGGCCGTCAGGCGGCCACTGATCCGCAGCCCACTTCCAGCAGCGAGGGGCGTCCCGGTCGACCGGGACGCCCCGTTCGTTTGTATGCGAGGGGATGAAAGGCCGGGACCCGTGCCGGCGCGGCGACGCGCGCGTGGGCATCGTTCTGCTGCGACGCGGGCGTCGTTTGCGGCGTCCTGCCTCCGGCTGCATCTTGGGCGCGCTGAGCGCATGAATGACACCGACGACGTGGTAGAAACGGCGGCACCCGGGAACGGGCCGCCAGCGCACCCGGGGGCACTGCCGCCGGGTGCTGTTCTCGTCGTGGCGGTGCTCGCGGTCAGCTGGGCGGGACCACTGGTGCGGTTCACGGACGCGCCGGCGCTGGCGATCTCCGCCTGGCGCCTGCTGCTCGCCGTCGCAGTGCTGAGCGTGATCGTGATCGCGCGCGGCCGTCTCCACGAGGTGCGCGCACTGGACACGCGGGAACGGTGGCTCGCACTCGCGGGCGGTGCGTGCCTGGCCGCGCATTTCTGGACGTGGGTGGCGTCGCTCGGGCTGACGACGGTGGCCAGCTCGGTCGTGCTGGTGAACATGCAGCCCGTCTTCGTGGTCGCCCTGTCCGCGCTGTTCCTGCACGAGCGTCCCGCCCGGCAGCAGGCGATCGGCATCGGGATCGCGATGGCGGGCGCACTGATCATCGCGTGGGGCGACTTCGCACTCGGTACCCGGGCGCTGATGGGTGATGCGTTGGCGCTCGCCGGTGCGGTGTTCGTGGCGGCGTACTACGTGATCGGCCGGCGGCTGCGCCAGCGGCTGGACGTCTGGAACTACGTGTTCGTCGTGTACGGTGTCGCGGCTGTGCTGCTCGTGGCGGTGATTGCGCTGCACCCCGGTGTCCAGCTGACGGGCTACGGTCGCAACGACTGGCTCGTCTTCGTGGCGCTCGCGCTCGGGCCGATGCTGATCGGCCACACGGGCGTGAACTACGCGCTGCGGTACCTGCCCGCGTACGTCGCGAACCTCGCGATCCTCGGTGAGCCGGTCGGTGCCACGCTGATCGCATGGCTGCTGCCCGCGATCCGCGAGGTGCCCGGTTTGCAGACGATCGCGGGCGGTGTCGTGCTGCTCACCGGCATCCTGATCGGTGCGATGCGGCCGCGTCGGCGCACATACACATGAGGATGGCCGATTCCGCGATGGCTCTCGCAGCCACGCGGTGTTCTCTTCCTTGCAAGGAGGCGTGCGCGTGGGGCTCGCGCGGGTAGAGGTCAGGCGCGGCGCAGTGGTGGAGTCGCGCCACGCGGTGAGTATCGCAGTCGCGGATGGAGAAGGCGTGCTGCGCGCGACGGCCGGCGACGCGGAGCTGGTCACGTTTGCGCGCTCCGCGATCAAGCCGCTGCAGGCGCTGCCGCTCGTCGATGACGGTGTCGCCGAGACATTCGGCTTCGGCGCCGCGGAGCTCGCGCTCGCGTGCGCGTCGCACAGCGG
>DASTYK010000159.1 GCA_035764935.1 Longimicrobiales bacterium
ACCTGTTCGCGGACGGCTCGACGGTCCGCGACGTGTGGGTGCACGGAGAGCGCTATGTGGTGAACCCGGACGCCGCGGTCGATCCGCGTGGTGAGTGGCGGATCACGTCCGCGGACGAGCCGCGCCTGAACGGCACGCTGAAGGTCGACGGCACGCTCGCGCGGCTGCGCGGCTCCGTCACGCTGAATGGCCAGACAATCGAGCTGTCGGACGTCAGCGCAGGCACGGAGGCCGGGCGCGTCCAGGTCGCCTTCCCCGGCAAGGCAATCGGCATCGACGGCGTCGTGCAGCTCTCCGCGTCGATCACCGGTGACCAGGCGTACGGCTGGAGCGCACTGCCCGACGGTGCGCGGCCGACGTGGCGCGGCGAGCGCAGTGCACCGTTTGTCGCGGACGCGCGCGCACGTGACGCACGCACGGCGTCGCTCGTGCTCAACGGCATCCGGCCCGCCACCGCATTCGGCCGTGAGCGGCTGCCCGAGCAGCCGGAGCACGTGCTCGTGCGCAACGCGACGATCTGGACGCAGGGCACGCAGGGTCGCCTCGAGAACGCGGACATGCTGGTCACGCGCGGCAAGGTCATACGCGTCGGGCAGAACCTCGACGCGCCGCGCGGCGCGGTGATCGTCGATGCCACGGGCAGGCACGTCACGCCCGGACTCATCGACGCGCACGTGCACACCAGCACGTCGGGCACCAACGAGAGCGGCTTCGCGATCGTGCCGGAGGTTCGCATGGGCGACGTCGTGGACCACACCTCGATCGACATGTACCGCCAGCTCGCGGGCGGGCTCACGCTCGGTCACGTGATGCACGGCTCGGCCAACCCGATCGGCGGCCAGAACGTGTTCCTGAAGATGCGCTGGGGCGGGCTGCCGGATCAGCTCGAGCTCGAGGATGCGCCCCGCACCGTGAAGTTCGCGCTGGGCGAGAACCCCAAGCGCCGCCAGGGCCGATACCCCGACACGCGCATGGGCACGCAGGCGATCATCCGCGACCACTTCATGGCCGCGCGCGATTACGAGCGCGCATGGCAGCGCTGGGAAGAGACGAAGGAAGGGCTGCCGCCCCGGCGCGACCTGCGCATGGAAGCGCTGGTCGACATCCTGAACGAGGACCTGCGCGTGCAGTCGCACGGCTACCGCCAGGACGAGTTCCTCGCCCTGATCCGGTTGGCGGAGGAGTTCGGCTTCGGGATCCAGGCACTGCAGCACGCGCTCGAGGCGTACAAGCTCGCGCCCGAGCTTGCGGCGAGCAACGTGGCCGCCGTCGTGTGGAGCGACTGGTCCGCGTTCAAGGTCGAGGCGCAGGACGGCACGCCGTACAATGCGAAGGTGCTGCTGGACGCCGGGGTGCTGACGTCTCTGCACTCCGACGACGGCACCATCTCCAGCCGCATGAACTGGGAAGCCGGCAAGATGCTGCGCACCGGCATCTCCGAGGAGGACGCGCTGTCGCTCGTGACGAGCAGAACCGCCGCGGTGTTCGGCCTCGAGGATCGGGTCGGATCATTGCAGCCGGGCCTCGACGCCGACTTCGTGATCTGGAGCGGCCACCCGCTCTCGCAGTTCACGCGCGCGGAGCAGACCTGGATCGACGGCACGAAGTATTTCGACATCGAGACCGACCGCCAGATGCGCGCGCAGATCCAGCGCGAGCGCGCACAGCTCATCCAGCTCATCCTCGAGCAGGACGACGACGCCGGCAGCCGCCGCGTCGCAGGAGGCACGCGATGATCACCGCACACACCAACGCACAGGGCATGACGCCGATGAACGATCCTCGACCGGGCGCGCTGCGTACAGCGCGCGCACGCATGCTGCGCGGCGTCGCATGCGCCGCCCTGCTCGCGGCAATCGTCGCGACCGACGTGTCACCGGCGAGCGCGCAGGTCCCCGCACCGCCCCAGAATCGCGCGATCGCACTGACCGGCGCGACGATCCACACGGTGACCAGCGGCGTGATCGAGAACGGCACGATCGTATTCGAGAACGGCACGATCACCGCCGTCGGCAGCAACGTGAGCATCCCCGCGAACGCGCAGCGC
>DASTYK010000160.1 GCA_035764935.1 Longimicrobiales bacterium
CGAGCAATGCAGGTGTGCAGAGCAATCTGATGTGCCGAAGGCGGGCGGCAGCCGATCGATCGGATGCGCCCGGGATCCCGCGAGGGCCCGCCGTTCAAGGCATCTCTTCGACTCTACCCCTCAGCCTCACTCGCACCTGCCCGGGCGCGGGCGCGTGCGCGCCGACTCTGCCCTTCCGTTCCAGGGCATCCCCAGCCGCCGGGCACCTCAACAACACGGGTCCCGGTGCGGGTGCCGGTGCCGTCAGCAGCCGTCAGTCCGCGCCCAACGGGCGTATCCGTATGTTCCGAAACCAGACCTCATCCCCATGGTCCTGCAACCCGATGTGTCCCCTCATTGCCGTTCCGTACCCCGGCCATGCCGCGAACTTGCTGTCCGCGACCCGCGCCTTCCATTCGTCGCTGCCCTGCTCGTACTCCAGCAGCTTGACGCCGTTCAGCCAGTGCTCGACGTGCGGGCCGCGCGCGACGATGCGCGCCTCGTTCCATCCGCCGATGGGACGCGTCACTTCGCGTGCGGCGGGGTAGAGGCCGAAGTTGGAGCCGGCCGACGTGAGAGGGCTCCTGCCGTCCGCGTGTCCCGCGTTGTCCAGTACCTGCATCTCGGCGGCGGTCTCGAAGATGTAGTCGGTCGATTCCAGGCCGCGGTAAAAGACTCCGCTGTTGCCGCCGGGTGAGATGCGCCACTCGAGGACGAGCTCGAAGTCGCCGAACTGCTCGCGCGTGACGATGTCGCCGCCGTCGCCGGCACCCGGCGTGAACGCCAGGGTCCCGTCCTGCACCTGCCAGGCGGCGGGCATGTCCGTGCGGCGGTAGCCGCGCCAGGCGTCGAGGCCCGTGGTGCTGTCGAACAGCACGATCCAGCCGGCGGTGTCATCCGGTGCAGAGGCCACGCCGGATCCGTCCCCTCGCGCGGGTGAGCTGCCCGCCTGCTGGCTGTCCGCCGAGGCTGCGCCGGCATCCCCCGCATTGCCGGATCCGCCGCTGCAGCCACCCACCAGCAGCACTGCCGCCAGCCCTGCCGCGGCCGCTGCCGCCGCGCCCTGCCGCTCGCGCTCGCGGAAGGCGATTCCGAAGAAGACCATCACCGCCGCGGCGAAGGCGGCCGGCACCAGCCAGAAGCTCTGCCACTGCTCCGGCAGCAGCGTGTCGGCAGTGCCGAGAAAGCTGTTGTAGAGTGCGCCCGCGAGCTGCGCGCCGATCAGCATGCCGACGCCGTAGGTGATGAGCACGAGGAAGCCCTGCGCCTGTCCGCGGATCGCGGCCGTCGACTTCTTGTCGACGTAGATCTGGCCGGTCACGAAGAAGAAGTCGTAGCAGATGCCGTGCAGCAGGATGCCGGCGGCGATCAGGCTGAACGTGCCGGTCGGCGCCGCCAGGGCGAAGAGCACGTAGCGCAGCACCCACGCGGCCATTCCCGCAATCAGCATCCACTTCACTCCCAGCCGCACGAAGAACAGCGGCATGAGCAGCATGAAGAAGACCTCGGACATCTGCCCGAGCGTCTGCGTGGCCGCGATGTTGGTCACACCGGACGCACCGAGGAACAGCTGCGTGAAGTTGTAGTAGGCGGCGAGCGGGATCGAGATCAGCAGCGCGCTGAGGACAAAGACGTAAAAGGACGGGCTGCCCAGCGCGCGCAGTGCGTCCAGTCCGACGATGCTGCCGATGGATACCGGCTCACCGCGCGCGGGCGGCGGCGTATGCGGCAACGTCAGCGCGTACATCGCCAGCACCAGGCTTCCGGCCGCCGCCGTGTACAGCGGCAGCGCGGTCTCCTCCGGCAGACGCCCGCCCGCGTAGCGACCCAGCACGAAGCTGATGAACAGGCCTGCCACGATCCAGCCGACCGTGCCGAACACGCGGATCAGGGGGAACTGCTTCTCCTGCGCGCGGATGTGGTGAAACGCGAGCGAATTGCTGAGCCCGAGCGTCGGCATGTAGCAGAGGTTGTAGATCAGCAGCATGCCGATGAACGCGCCCGGGCGGCTGATCAGCCCCGGCGCGATGAAGAGACATGCTGCGCCCAGCAGGTGCAGGACAGCCAGCACCCGCTCGGTCGCGAAATACCGGTCCGCCACCAGTCCCAGGAAGAAGGGCGCGACGATCGCCGCGATGGGGTTCACCGTGAATGGCCAGTGCGTGAGCGTCTCCAGCCCGCTCGCGCTCATGTACACGGCGATCGTCGTGTACCATGCGCCCCAGATGAAGAACTGCAGGAACATCATCAGTCCGAGACGTGCGTTCAGCATGGGCATGGCTCGCGTGCGCTGGAGGAGCGCGGCGGATGCGGCCGCGGGAGGAAATGCTGTGGCGCGCAAAATCGTATGCGGCGTGGCGGTGACGCAAGCACACCTGCAGAAAATTTCGGGCGCTGGCTGGCATTCTGCGAGCGACCGACATGTAGACTTCTCATTTCCACGCAGAGTCGCGGAGGAGCAGAGTCGCAGGGCTTTGCATGCATGGGTGCCTGCAGTTGCATCAGCGTCCTTCGCCCTGCCGGATTCCGACTTGTTGTAAGTGGCCGTTCGAGATCTGCGGATATGTACCGACGGTGCGGAGTGCCGCGAAGCGAAGATGCGAGAAGCCCTCTGCGCCTCCGCTCCTCTGCGGCTCTGCGTGAGAATGAACGATCTGCCCGCTTGCCGGTGCCACCACTCCGGCTGTCTCGAATCAGCGACAGCGGTCCGCTTGCGCCCGCGCGCCCCTCTGCTTCACTATCCCCGGACCAGCCGCGCTACCGATACCTCCACCAGGCGCAGACGCATGATCCAGCTCCGACGCAATCGGCAGGAGTACGACGTGTGTATCATTGGCTCAGGCGCGGGCGGTGGCATGGCCGCGTACATGCTGACGCAGGCCGGTGCGCGCGTGTCTGTCATCGAGGCGGGACCGAAGTGGTACTCGTCGGAAGACAGCGCCATGCTGAAGTGGAACTACGACTCACCCCGGCGCGGCGCTTCTACACCGGACAGACCGTTCGGCGAGTTCGACGGCTGCATCGGCGGCTGGCAGGTCGAGGGCGAGCCGTACACCATGGCGCCGGGCGAGAGGTTCGACTGGTGGCGTGCGCGCATGCTCGGCGGCCGCACGAACCACTGGGGTCGCATCTCGCTGCGCTTCGGCCCCGACGACTTCCGGCGCGGCAGCATGGACGGCCTCGGCGACGACTGGCCGATCGACTACGACGACATTGCGCCGTACTACGACCGCGTCGATCGCCTCGTCGGCATTTTCGGCAGCCGCGAGGGACTGCCCAACGATCCCGACGGCATCTTCCAGCCCGCTCCCCGTCCTCGCTGCTACGAGCTGCTGATCAAGGACGCGTGCGACCGGCTCGGCATCACGTGCATCCCTGCACGCCTGTCCATCCTGACGCAGCCGCTCGGCAACCGCGTGCCCTGTCATTACTGCGGCCAGTGCGGCCGCGGCTGCATGACCAACTCCAATTTCTCGAGTCCCGAGGTGCTGATCCGCCCGGCGCTGGCGACGGGCAACCTCACGCTCTACCTGGAAGCCATGGCGCGCGAGGTGACGGTGGATGCGCGCGGCCACGCGACCGGCGTCTCCTACGTCGACAAGGCCACGGGCGAGGATCGCCACGTGCGTGCACGCATCGTCGTACTGGCGGCCAGTGCGTGCGAGAGCGCGCGACTGCTGCTCAACTCGAAGTCGTCGCAGTTCCCGGACGGCCTCGCCAACGGCAGCGGCATGGTCGGCAGGTACCTGACCGACACGACGGGCGCCGGTGTGCAGGGCTTCATCCCGAAGATGATGGAGCGGCCGCCGCACAACGAGGATGGCTCGGGCAGCGGTCACATCTTCATGCCGTGGTGGCTCGACAACCGCACGCTCGACTTCCCGCGCGGCTATCACATCGAGGTCGGTGGCGGCTTCGATATGCCCGGCTACGGCGTGCTGGGCGGCGTCGAGCGGTATCCCGCGGGCGGCGGCTGGGGCAGACAGCTCAAGGACGACTACCGTCGCTACTTCGGCGCGACGGTCGGCTTCGCGGGCCGCGGCGAGATGGTGCCGAACGAGAACTGCTACTGCGAGATCGATCCGGACGTCGTCGACCGCTGGGGCATCCCCGTGCTGCGCTTCCACTGGCAGTGGAGCGACCACGAGGTCCAGCAGGCGAAGCACATGCAGGAGACCTTCCGCTCCATCGTCGAAGCCATGGGCGGCGAGGTGTTCGCGCCGATGCCGACGCGCGAGGAGCGCTACGGCCTGATGAACGGCGGCTCGATCATCCACGAGCTGGGCTGTGTGCGCATGGGCAACGACCCGGCGCGGTCTGTCGTCGATGCGAACTGCAGGGCGCACGAGGTGCCGAACCTGTTCGTTGCCGATGGCGGTCCATTCGTCAGCCAGCCGGACAAGAACCCGACATGGACGATCCTCGCGCTTTCCATGCGCACAAGCGAGCACGTCGCACGACTCATGAAGGAGGGGGCACTGTGAGCATGGACCGGCGCGAAATGCTGCAGATCGTCGCCGCAGTGCCGCTGGCGCAGGCACTGGGCGTCTCCGTCGGCGCCATCGAGCAGGCCACTGCGCACGCGCAGCAGGCGGCGCAGGCTCCGGCATCGTTCGTCGCACAGTTCTTCACGCCGCACGAGCTGCGCACGGTGACCGTGCTCGCGGACCTGGTCATCCCGCGCGACGAGCGCTCGGGCAGTGCCAGCGACGCGGGTGTGCCTGCATTCATCGATTTCATGATGATCGATCGGCCGCAGCTGCAGCTGCCGATGCGTGGCGGGCTCGCGTGGCTGGACGCGGAAACGCGCAGGCGCTTCGACAGCACGTTCGTCGATGCGACGTCCTCACAACAGGCAGCGATCCTGGACGAGGTCGCCTGGCCGGCACGCGCGCCCGCAACGCTGAGCCAGGGCGTCGCATTCTTCAACCGGTTCCGCGACCTGGTCGCGACCGGGTTCTGGTCGTCGAGGATGGGTGTCGAAGACCTGCGCTTCATGGGCAACACGGTCGTGCCGCAGTGGAACGGCTGTCCCGATGACGCGCTGCAGCACCTCGGCGTCCGCTACACCGACTGATGCGGCGCGTGCTGCGCTTCGGCATGGCCGGCGGCGGTCCCGGCGCGTTCATCGGCGCCGTCCACCAGCGCGCCGCGGAGTACGACGGCCGCGCGCGCCTCGTCGCCGGCGCGTTCTCCTCCGATGCAGCGCGCTCGCGCGAGCATGGCCGCACCCTCGGCCTCGACGCTGCACGTGTGCACGACGATTTCCGCGCAATGGCTGACGCCGAAGCCGCGCGCGGTGCGGACCGCATCGATTTCGTCGTCATCGTCACGCCGAACCACCTGCATCACGACGTCGCTGCGGCATTCCTCGAGCGTGACATACACGTAGTCTGCGACAAGCCGCTCACGACCACGCTCGCCGACGCGGAGCGGCTCTGTCGCACCGCCGCGCAGCGCGACCGGCTCCTTGCCGTATCGTACGTCTACTCCGGCTACCCCATGGTGCGGCAGGCACGCGCGCTGGTCGCGGGCGGAGCGATCGGCACCGTGAGGCGCATCAGCGTGCAGTACACGCAGGGCTGGCTCGCTCGACCCGTGGAACGCACCGGCCACAAGGGTGCGGTCTGGCGCACGGATCCCGCACTGGCCGGAGCGGGCGCGCTCGGCGACATCGGCGTCCATGCCTTTCATCTCATGGGCTACGTCAGCGGACTCGAGCCGCGGCAGCTGTTTGCCGACGTGGCGACGCACGTGCCCGGACGGCGCGTCGACGACGACGCGTCGGTGCTGATGCAGTACGACAACGGCGCGCGCGGGCTGCTGGTGTGCACACAGGTCGCTGGCGGCATGGAAAACGACGTCCGGCTGCGCGTGTCCGGTGAGGAGGGCACGCTGGAATGGTCGCATGCACAGCATGAGCAGCTCGTGCTGCACGACGCGGACGGCGGCCAGCGGGTGTACACGCGGGCAGGTCCCGATCTCGCACCCGCCGCACTGCGTGCCATGCGATTGCCGCCCGGGCATCCGGAAGGTTTTCATGACGCGTTCGCGAGCCTGTACGCGGACACGATCGACGTGATCGCAGCACACGACGCTGCGGCGCGCTCAGCCAATGCCCCGGCAGCCGGGTCGGTTGCGTCCCTCGCGGCACGGCTGGAGCTTCCGGTGGGCAGCGACGGCGCAGCGGGCGTCCACTTCATCGACTGCGCACTACGCAGCAGCCGCGAACGGCGCTGGGTCGATGCCGCGTTTCAAGCGCCCTGAACCCGCGCGGCACCGCGGCAGGCCGCGCGCACGACCATTACTCCACGACACGAGACTGCATGATCCGACCTGTTACGCTCTTCACCGGCCAGTGGGCCGACATGCCGATCGCCACGCTTGCCGCGAAGGCGCGCGACTGGGGGTATGACGGCCTCGAGCTGGCATGCTGGGGAGACCATTTCGACGTCCGGCGCGCGCTCGCCGAAGACGATTACTGCGAGCGCGTGCACGCGCTGCTCGCCGAGCATGGCCTCAAGGTGTTTGCGATCAGCAACCACCTGACCGGGCAGTGCGTGTGCGATCCGATCGACCAGCGCCACGCCGCGATCGCGCCACCCCACGTCTGGGGAGACGGCGATGCGGAGGGCGTGCGCGCGCGCGCAGCCGACGAGATGATCGCGACGGCGCAGGCCGCCGCGCGACTTGGGGTGCCCGTCGTGAACGGCTTCACCGGCTCACCGATCTGGCACCTGCTCTACAGCTTCCCGCCG
>DASTYK010000161.1 GCA_035764935.1 Longimicrobiales bacterium
ACCCTGTGTTCTTGACTGCGGGCCGGGGGCCCGGGGCCGTGGGCCCGGGGCCGGTACGACCCTGTTATCTCACGCGCACCTGTCTGCGTGCGCCGCTCCATCTATCTCGAACCCGCCCGAAGGCGGTGCTGCTGTTCCAGCCGTTCCACCGGGCCCGGCCCGGGCCCCGGCCCGCCGTCCCCTAGAAGAACTCCCTCAGCCAGTTCCCCACCCGCACGATCGCGCTCTCGCCCCAGCGCCCGCCGATGCCGGCCTCGAGTGCGTAGTCGGCGCCCATCAGTGCCAGCCCCGTGGCGGTCGCGAACTGCGGGCGCTTCACGGAGTCGGCGAGTCCGCCGAGCCCGTCGCCGGCGATGCCGATGCGGACGGGCATGCTGAACGCGTGCTGTGCGACTTCGGTCGCGCCCTCGAGTCCTGCGCCGCCGCCGGTCAGCACCGCACCGGCTCCGAGCTTGCCGCTCTCGCCGGCGTTCTCGATCTCGCGCGCCACGAGGCCGAGGATCTCGTCGAGCCGCTGCTCGATGATGTGCGCGATCAGCTCGCGCGCGACGAGCCGTTTGGAGCCGGGGCCCGGGCCGGGCAGCTCCACGCTCTCGCGCGGGTCGACGAGCTGCGTGTAGGCGACGCCGTGCTTCTCCTTGGCCTTCTCCGCCTCGGCGAACGTGATCGAGAGCCCCTTCGCGAGATCATTGGTCACGGTCGAGCCGCCCCACGGGATCGACGCGAGGTGGCGCATCTTCCCCTCACGGAAGATCGCGAGCTCCGTTGTGGCACCACCGAGATCGACGAGTGCGACACCGACGTCCTTTTCATCGTCCGTCAGCACCGCGTGCGCGGTCGCGAGCGGCTCGTGGATCGTGCGCTCGATGCGGTAGCCGGCGCGGCTCACGGCCTTGCGCAGGTTCTGGCTCGCGTTGATCGCACTCGTGATGATGTAGACCTCGGCCTCGAGTCGCGTGCCGGCCATGCCGATCGGATCGCGGATGCCGCGCTGGTCGTCGACGATGTACTCCTGCGGCAGCACGTGCAGCACTTCGCGATCCGCCGGCACGACGACAGCCCGTGCGACCTCATGCACGCGCTTCACGTCCGCCGCCGTGATCTCCTCGCCGTGCACAGCGACGACGCCGTTCGATGTGCGCGCATGGATGTACTCGCCAGCGACACCGGTGAAGACGCGCTCGCAGGAGACGCCGGCCATCAGCTCGGCTTCCTTCATGGCGGCACGCACCGAGTCGGTCGTGCCCTCGATGTCGGTGACGACCTCGCGGCGCATGCCGCCGGTTTTCGTCTGCCCGACGCCGAGCACCTTGATCGACGCCTGTCCCTTCACCACGCTCGCGACTTCCGCGATCACGGCACACGTCTTCGTGGATCCGATATCGAGGCCGGCAACGAGGTTCGCTCGGGTCGTCATCCTCAGCTCTGCTTCCTTGCACGGTCGCGACCTGGCGTCACGACGATCTGATCGCTGTAGCGCGCCTCGACGCGGCGCAGGTCGCGCAGCTCCCCGCGCGCTCCGAGGTCGGCGAGCGTGAGCCGCAGCTCGCGCAGCCGCTCCGGCGTGAGCGAGTCCGGCAGCAGCACTTCCGCGCGCGTCGGTCCGCGCATCATCAGGCGGATTCCGCCGCCCTCTGCCGGCGCGATCTCGGAGATCCATGCTGCGAGTGCGGGCTCGTGCACCCGGATCGTCGCCATGGCCGCTGCCATCCGCACCGTTGCATGATCCGCGAAGCGGCCGTTCGATGCAGGCCGCGATGCAACACCGATCACGGGCAGGTCGAGTGGCTCACTCGTGGGGTCGAACGTGAGCGCGTGCCCCTCGGCACTGATCGCGACCAGCTCCGGTGTGCGCGCCCATGCCACTGGTTCCGCTTCCGTCACGCGCAGCACGATCGTGTCCGGGACGCGCCGCTCGATCTCGACGGCCGCGATCATCGGGTGCGCCACCAGTTGCGCATGCCACGGCCCGACGTCGTCGAACACGGTGGCGTCGCTCGCGATGCCACTCGCGGCCAGCACGGCCTGCGGCGTCATGTAGCGCGTGCCGAGCACTTCCACCCGCTCGACCTGGAACGCGCCACCGGCACGCAGTGCGATCGGAGCCGCGGCGGCAGCCCCGGTCAGCAGCAACGCAGCGGCGAGCACGCGCAGCCAGCGGATCCGTAACACACGTCCGATCATGCGGCCTCCGCGAAGCGCGCGTACACGGCACGAATCGCCGTGTCGATGTCCCCCGCACCCATGCCGATGCAGACGTCCTGGTCGACCAGCACGCGCCCCAGATCGTCCTGCAATGCGTCGAGAGTCGGGGTGTAATGGACGCCGTCCGCCCCTGCGCGCCGCGCCGCATTCACGATCATCTCGCCCGTCACGCCTTCGATCGGCTGCTCGCGGGCAGCGTACACGTCGGTGACCCAGACCGCGTCCGCCTGCGCCAGCGCGTAGCCGAACTCGACCGCCAGGTCGCGTGTGCGGCTGTACAGGTGAGGCTGGAACACCGCGACGATGCGCTGGCCCGGGTACACACTGCGCGCGGCCGCGAGTGTTGCGGCGATCTCCGTCGGATGGTGAGCGTAGTCGTCGACGAACGTCACGCCGCGTGCGGTGCCGACCACCTGGAACCGGCGCGACACACCGTGGAACGCTGGCAGCGCCCGCTGCACCGCATCGAACGAAGCGCCTGCGTGGCGCGCAAGCGCGATCGCCGCGAGCGCATTGCGCACGTTGTGCAGCCCCGGCACACCGAGCATTACCTGCCCGAGCGGCTCGTCGTTGTCGTGCACCTGGAACCGTGTGCTGCTGCCCGTCGGCGCAACGTCGGTCGCGCGCAGCCCGGCGTACGTGCGCGTGCCGTAGCGCACGACCCGGGGGTCGCTCGCCGGCAGCAGTCCCGACGCACCCTCGTCGTCGGCGCACAGCGCGATCAGGCCATCCTGCGGGACCCGCGCGAGCAGCTCACGGAATGCCGCGTGGATCTCCTCGATCGAGCCGTAGATGTCCATGTGATCGGCTTCGACGGACGTGACGGCGACCGCCTCCGGCTGCAGCGTCAGGAAGGACCGGTCGTACTCGTCCGCCTCGACCACGTACAGCCGGCTCTCGCCGCGGCGCAGGCCGCCGCCCCAGGCTTCGACGCGCCCACCGACGAACGCCGTCGGGTCCAGGCCTGCCGAATCGAGAATCGCAGTCAGCATCGCCGTCGTCGTCGTCTTGCCGTGCGTGCCCGCGACGGCGAGCACGGTGCCCGCGTTCACGAACGCGCCGAGCGCCTGTGCACGCTTGAGCACAGGGATGCCGCGCTCACGAGCCGCCTGCAGCTCCGGGTGCGACGGCGGCACGGCGGCCGTGACCACGACGGCCGCCGCATCGGCTACATGGGCCGGGTCGTGCTGTGCACTCACCTGCACACGGTCGCCGAGCAGCGACTGCGCGGCCGCTGCATGCAGGTCGCAGCCGGTCACGCGCGCACCCGCCCGCATCAGGGCGTCGGCGAGCGCCGACATCCCTGCACCGCCGATCCCCATGAAATGGATCGTGCCGCGCTGCGCGAGTGCGAGCAGATCGACGCTGCTCATGCGGCCCCCGGCAGCAGGCGAGCCAGCTGTTCGGCGATCTCGCGCGCAGCGTCCGGATGTGCGCGCCCGCGCGCGGCGGCACGCATCGACTCCTGCCGCGCAGGGTCTGCGAGCAGGTCCGCCAGCGCCCGCCACAGCACGCTGCCGGTCAGCGTCGCCTGCGGCAGGTGCAGCGCCGCGCCGGCCGCGTCCAGCGCCTGCGCGTTGTGCGTCTGGTGATCGGCGGCGGCCGTCGGCAGAGGAACGAGCAGCATCGGCACGCCCCACGCGAGCAGCTCCGCGGTCGCCATAGCACCCGCGCGTGACACAGCGACGTCGGCCGAGCTTAGCGCATCGTTCATTGCGTCGATGTAACCCACGGCGCGCACCCAGTCGGCCGCGCCCAGCCGCTCGATCTCGGCACCGATGGCATCGATGTGGCTCGGGCCGGTGGCCCACAGGATCTCGAGCTTCGACGCAGGCCGCTGCAGCTCACCGGCGGCCACCGCACGCAGTGCCTCGAGCAGCGCATCGTTGAGCGCGAGTGCTCCCTGGCTGCCGCCGACGATCAGCACCACCGTCGAATCGGGGGACAGGCCGAAACGTGCACGTGCGGCGGCACGGTCGATCTGCGCGGGCGGCCGGATCGGATTGCCGAGCGCGAACACCTCCGTGTTGCGGCCCGGCTTCATCCGCTGCGCGGCCTCGGGGAAGCCGAGATGCACCTGGGCCGCAAAGCGCGCCAGCATCCGCACGGTCAGGCCCGGAAACGAATTCTGCTCCTGCACGGCGAGGGGCACGCCCGCCGCTACTGCGAACAGGCCGGCGGGCGCACTCGCATAGCCGCCCGTTGCGACGACGAGCCGGGGCGAGAAGCGCATGAACAGGCGCCCGAGACCGAGGAAGCTGCGCGACAGCCCCATCATCGTGGTCGCGTTGCGCCAGACCTGCGCACGGTAGACCGGATGGAACGGCAGCAGCGTGTGCGGGACGCCGCGCTGCGGCAGCACACGCGCCTCCACACCTCGCTGCGCACCGACGAAGTGCACCTGCGTGCCGGGACGCACCTCCTGCAGCGCATCCGCGAGAGCGAGCGCGGGATACAGGTGCCCGCCCGTGCCGCCGCCGGCAAAGAGCACGCGACTCACTCGGCCTCCCTGCTCGAGCGGCGGGCGATGTTCATCAGGATGCCCACCGCGGCCATGCATACGATCAGGCTGGAGCCGCCGTACGAGATGAACGGCAGCGTCACGCCGGTCGTGGGGATGAGCGCACTGTTCACCGCCATGTGCAGCAGCGCCTGCACCACGATGAGGTTCGTGACGCCGATCGCGAGCAGGCTGCCGAACAGATCCGGCGCGTTACGGGCGACACGGTAGCCGATCAGTGCGATGCCGCTGTAGGCGAGCACCAGCGCCGCCATGCCGATGAAGCCCCACTCTTCGCCGATCATTGCGAAGATGAAGTCGTTGTGCGGCTCGGGCAGGAACCCGAACTTCTGCTGGCCGTGACCCAGCCCTCGTCCGAGCAGGCCGCCGCTGCCGAGCGCGATCAGCGCCTGCGTGATCTGGTAGCTGACGCCGGCGGGGTCATGCGTCGGATCGATGAACGCCAGGATCCGGCGCATCCGGTACCCGACACCGCTCACCTGCGTCAGCAGGAAGGGCAGCATCAGCGCGCCGAGCACCACGAAGTGCGCGATGCGCGCACCGCCCGCGAACAGCACGAGCGCCGCGAGCAGCACGACCAGTGCGGCCGCCGACATGCTGGGCTGCATCATGATCAGTGTCGCGACCGTTCCCCACACGAGCAGGAAGGGCAGCAGTCCCTTGCTCAGGCTGCCCAGCCGGTCCTGCTTGCGCACGGCGACCGCGGCCGTCCAGATGATCAGCACCAGCTTCGCCAGCTCGGAGGGCTGCCCCTGGATCCCACCGAGGTCGATCCAGCGACGCCCGCCGTTCACGCGCGGCGCTATGCTCTCGGTGCCCGGCAGCAGCACGAAAACGAGCAGCCCGACGACGACCAGCAGCATCGGCCAGGCGAAGAAGCGGAGCACCCGGTAGTCGAGGTACGCCATGACGGCGAGGAGCAGCAGACCGAGCGAGCCGCCGATCGCCTGGCGGATCACGAAATGGTAGTCGGCCAGCCCGTCCGTCTGCGCCTTGATCGCGCTCGCGCTGTACACGGCGACCAGCCCGAACGACAGCAGCGCAACCGCCAGCAGCAGCAGCACGGGCGCTTCCCATCCGCGGCTCAGTCGCGTGAGCGCCTGGGCGTTCAGGTCCGCATGCGCGCGCGGCGCCACGGCTGCCCGGCTCATGCCTCACCTCGCGCAAGCGCGCGGAACGCGTCGCCGCGCTCCTCGTAGTTGCGGAACATGTCGAAGCTGGCGCATGCCGGCGCCAGGAGCAGCGCATCGCCGGGCCGTGCACGCGCTGCGGCGTGTGCCACGACGTCGCTGAAGCTGCCATCGACGCGCTCGAGCGCGACGACGCCGCCCAGCTCACGCTCGATGAGATCCGCCGCCGCGCCGTATGCGACCACCAGCCGGACGTGGCTGCGGAGCCCGTCCCCGAGGCCGGCGTAGGGCTCGCCCTTGTGCACGCCGCCGAGCAGCAGCACCGTCGGCCGCGTCATGCTTTCCAGCGCGACGCGCGCCGATGCAACGTTGGTCGCCTTGGAGTCGTTCACCCAGAGAACGCCGTTGCGCTCGCCGATCACCTCCAGGCGGTGCGGCAGTCCCGGGAACGTGCGCAGCCCTTCCCGCACGGCATCGACACTCGCACCGGCGGCTACACTTGCGATCGCGGCGGCCAGCGCGTTCGCGCGGTTGTGTCGTCCCAGGATGCGCAGCTCCGCGGTGCCCAGCAGCGCCGTGGCGGTGCCGCTCATGTTCAGCAGGAGTTGCTCACCGCTCAGCCAGCCGCCGCGCTCGGTCGAGGCGAGCGGGGTGTGAACGCGGAACACGTAGCGCGTACCCGGCGCATCCGCGGCCAGCGAGAGCACGTCGGCCTCCTCCCCGTTGAGAACCCACGTACTCTCACTGACCGCGTTGTCGAAGAGATGCGCCTTGTCTGCGTAGTAGTCCCTTACACTCGCGTACCGATCGAGATGGTCCGGTGCGAGGTTCGTCACGACGCCGATGCGCGGCGCGAACGTGTCGACATCCGCGAGCTGGAAGGAGCTCGCCTCCACGACCACCCAGTCCGGCGCATCGTTGCGCAGCGCAACTTCGGACAGCGGCGTACCGATGTTGCCGGCCGCCGGCGCGTCATAGCCGGCTGTCGTGAGCAGATGGGAGGCGAGCGCCGTCGTCGTGCTCTTGCCATTGGTTCCCGTGATCGCGACCACCGGTGCGTCCAGGTAGCGGTACGCGAACTCGAGCTCGGACATGCGCGTGACGTGCGCAATGCGCGCATCGCCCAGCACCGTGGCGGTCGGCGGGATGCCGGGACTGACCACGATGGTGTCGCACTGCGCCAGCCGTGCGACGTCGTGGCCGCCCGTCTGCGCTTCACCGCCCGCCGTGCGGATCTCCTCCGCCGCCGCGCGCAGCTCCGCGGTGTCGCCGGAATCCGAGGCGTACACGCGCGCGCCGCGCGCCAGCGCGAGTCGCGCCGCCGCGCGCCCGCTGCGCGCAAGTCCCAGGATGCCGACGTTGGTCATCAACGGATCTTCAGCGTGCTGAATGCGACCAGGCTGCACAGGATCCCCAGGATCCAGAAGCGCATGATGATCTTGCTCTCGGCCCAGCCCTGCTTCTCGAAGTGGTGGTGCAACGGCGCCATCGCGAGCAGCCGCTGCCCGCGTCCCTGCGTGCGCGCCGTGTACTTGAACCAGCCGACCTGCGCCATCACGCTGATCGCCTCCACCACGAAGACGCCGCCCACGATGACGAGCAGGAACTCACCCTTGATCAGAACGGCCACTGCGCCCAGCGCACCGCCCAGCGCGAGCGAGCCGGTGTCCCCCATGAACACTTCCGCGGGGTGCGCATTGAACCAGAGGAATCCCAGCGTCGCACCGGCCAGCGCGACGCAGAAGATCGACAGCTCACCCGCGCCGGCCATGTAGAACAGTCCGAGGTAGTTCGACGTATCGACGCGACCGATCACGTATGCGAAGACACCGAACGTCGCCGCCGCGATGGCCGAGAGTCCGCCCGCGAGGCCGTCCAGGCCGTCCGTAAGGTTCACCGCGTTCGAGCTGCCCGCGAGGACGAGCATCACCCACGGGATGAACAGGACCGGCAGGATGAACGCGACGTGGTAGTCGGCGAAGAACGGAACGCTGGTCCAGTGCGTCGGGATGTCCGACGCGGGCCAGATCAGCAGCACGATTCCGACGATGATGCCGATCATGCCCTGGCCGATCAGCTTGTACTTGCCGACCAGTCCCTCGGTGCGACGACGCACGACCTTCAGGTAGTCGTCCAGGAAGCCGAGTGCGCCCAGCCAGACCATGACGGCCATCGCGATCAGCACGTACTCGTTGGTGAGGTCCGCCCAGAGCAGCGTGCCGATCAGGGTTGCGACGATGATGAGCACACCGCCCATGGTCGGCGTGCCCGCCTTGGCCAGGTGCGACTGCGGCCCCTCCTGTCGCACGACCTGCCCGAAGCGCAGACGCTGCAGCCACCGGATGATCGGCGGACCGAACAGGAACGCGATCATGATGGCCGTCGCCATGCCGCCCGCTGCACGGAACGTGATGTAGCGGAACAGGTTGAGAAACGAGTACTGGTCCGCCAGCGGGTACAGCAGGTGATAGAGCATCGCCTACGCTTTCCCGCCCTCGGGCGCGTTGGTGTTACGGGGGTGCTCCGCCGAGGGCGCGTCGTCACGCCCGTCGGTAATCGTTTCGATCGCCCGCGACCCGAAGGCCTCCCCGTGCGGGTGGAGCACTCCCCATGTCTCTGCGAACCGCGGCAGCAGTCGCTCCAGCGCGACACCGCGCGATCCTTTCAGCAGTACGATCTCGTTACCGTGCAGCCGGCCCGCGAAGCGCGCGTACGCCTCGAGCGGATCGGCCTCCCGGATCAGCCGGTCACCCAGCGCCGCCGCATGCTCGTCGAACGCCGCGACGAAGTCGCCCGTCGCAACGATCAGGTCCACGTCACTCGCAGCGACCTCGCCCGCCGTCTCCGCGTGCAGTCGCCCGCTCTCGGCGCCCAGCTCGCGCATCGTGCCGAGCACCGCGACCCGGCCACCAGCACGCGGCAGCGAAACGAGCAGATCGATTGCGGCCTGCACGCTGGCCGGGTTCGCGTTGTAGCAGTCCGCGATCACGGTCATGGCGCCGTAATGGTGGAACTCGCCGCGCATCTTCGCCGGCGCGAGCTGCGCCATGCCGGTGACCGCACCGTCCATGTCGACGCCGAGCTCACTCGCGATCGCCAGCGCGAGCAGCGCGTTGCGCGCGTTGTGCCGGCCGCGCAGCTGCAACGCGATGGTGCGTCCCTGCCAATCGAAACGGACCGCGCCGTCCTCGTCGAGCCGCACGTTCGTTGCACGGTACGCGGCATCGGCATCGCTGCCAGTCCCGACGACGACCACCCGCGACACCAGTGCGCGCGCGCGGGCGGCGAGAGCGGTCGGCTCGTCCGGGACCGCGGCCATTCCGCGCTCCGACAGCCAGGGCAGCACCGACGTCTCCTCGCGCAGCACACCATCCAGGTCACCCAGCCCCTCCAGGTGCTCGGCGCCGATCGACGTGATCACCGCCACGTCCGGCTCCACGATGCCCGCCAGGCGCGCAACCTCTCCCGGCGTGTTCGTGCCGATCTCCGCTACGACGACTTCCGTGCCCGCCGGCGTGGCGAGCAGCGTCAACGGCGCGCCGATCAGGTTGTTCAGGTTGCCCGTGGTCGCATGAACGCGGTACTTCGACGCCAGTGCGGCACGCAGCAGGTCCTTGGTCGTGGTCTTGCCGTTCGCGCCGGCCACCGCGACAACCGTCCAGCCCATGCGACGCCGGTGGAAGCGGCCGATGCGACCGAGTGCGCGCAGCGTGTCCTCGACGAGGTAGAGGTGCAGCGACCCGGGTGCGTCTTCAGGTATGCGCTGCACCACCGCTGCCGTCGCGCCCGCGTCCGCTGCCTGCTGCAGGTACTCGTGCCCGTCATGGTTCTCGCCGACCAGCGCAACGAACACCTGCCCGTGCGCCAGAGAGCGCGTGTCGGTGCTGATGCCGGTGTAGACCGCCCCGTCGGACCGGGCGTCCGTCCCGATGCCGAGGGCCGCGCAGATCGCCGCGTGCGTCCAGGTGCTCATCGTGCCGCTCCGTTCGTACTCTCGAGCAGCTCGTGCACGATTGCGGCCTCGTCGAACGGCCGCTTCTCCGTCCCGATCACCTGGTACGTCTCGTGGCCCTTCCCCGCGAGCAGGATGATGTCGTCCGCCGATGCCATGTCGAGCGCCGCAGCGATCGCAGCGCGACGATCCGTGATGCGCACGTAGCCGTCCCGCATCCCGCCGACGATCTCGTCGATGATGGCGTCCGGATCCTCGGTGCGCGGATTGTCCGACGTTACGATCGCGACGTCCGCTCCCTCCTGCGCTGCGCTGCCCATCAGCGGGCGCTTGCCCCGGTCGCGATCGCCACCCGCGCCGAAGACGACGATCACCCGGCCGTCGGTGAGCGGGCGCAGCGTTGCAAGCGCACGCTCCAGCGCATCGGGTGTGTGGGCGTAGTCGCGCAGCACGGGACACGGGATGGCGGTGAGCCGCTCGAGCCGCCCCGGTACCTGCGGCGTCGTCTCGAGCTGGTGCGCGATCTCGTCGGGCGCGAAATCCAAAGCCACACCCACCGCGGCCGCCGCAAGCGCGTTGGATACGTTGTACGCGCCGAGCAGCGGCAGTGAGACGGGCACCGCACCCTTCGGCGTTTCCAGCCGGAAGTGCGCACCACGGCCGTCGATCTCCAGGTCGCGGGCGGTGATGTTGGCGTCGTGATGGATGCCGAAGCGCAGCAGCCGCGCGCCCTTTGCGCCGAGCGAATCCCACGCGCGGTCGTCGGCATTGGCAATTGCCCAGCCGTCCTCGCGCAGCAGATCCTCGAGCTGCAGCTTCGCCTCGAGATACGACTCGAGTGTGCCGTGGTAGTCGAGATGATCCCGGCTCAGGTTCGTGAAGACGCCGGCATCGAACCGGAGCCCGTGCATGCGCCCCTGGTGCAGCGCGTGCGACGACGCCTCCATCGCGAGCGCACGCACGCCGCGGTCGACCAGGGCGCGCAGTGTCGCCGCAAGCTCGACCGGGCCGGGTGTCGTCAGCGTGTCACTGCCGCTCACGATCTGGCCGCGCTCCAGCACCGCGCCCAGCGTTCCGAGCGATGCGCTCGGCCAGCGCGCCGCCAGAACGTGGCGCACCAGCCAGGCGGTCGTCGTCTTGCCGTTCGTGCCCGTGATGCCGACCAGCACGAGATCGTCCTGGGGATCACCGTACACCACGCTCGCAGCGACCGCCGCCGCGCGGCGGCCGTCACGAACGATGATGCGCGGGGTGGGACCGGTGTCGTCCGCGCGCTCGGCGATCACGGCGACCGCGCCTGCGTGCACGGCGAGCGGGATGAAATCGTGGCTGTCGCGCGCGGTGCCATGCCATGCACAGAACACCATACCGGGCTCGACGCGCCGGCTGTCATCCGCGATGCCGCCGACCTGCAGGTCGACGGCCGGCCGCGGGCCCGCGAGCAGACCCGCATTGTCGAGCCGCTCGACGATGGCGCGCAGCGGGACCTCGCGCGGGCGGCTCACCGGCCCTCCGGACGCGCCAGTACGCGCACGAGCGTGCCCTGCGGAACGGCAGCACCGGCGTCCGGCCAGGTCGCGCTCACCACACCGGCACCATCGACCTGTACACGCACGCCGGAGGCATGCAGCACGCGCACAGCATCGCGCAGCGGCAGGTCGACCACGTCGGGAACGTCGACCTCCGGGGCGCTCCTGGCCGGCTGGCCCGTGGACGACCCGTCGAGCGCCAGCACGAAGGGGCCGCGCCCCTCCAGTGAGCGCGCAGCGTCGTGCTTCCGCACGGCAGCGGGTATCGCCGGTGTCTCCGGAAGCAGCGCGGGCTCCGCCGCAATCGTGCGCCGGTCGAAGGGCGCGTGATGCGCCGCCAGCGCCGCCTCCAGCGCACTGCGCGTGATCGGGGCGGCCGTGGCGCCGCCGTAGTACGCACCCTTCGGCTCGTCGACCTTGGCGAGGAACACGAGCTGCGGGTCATCCGCGGGGAAGTAGCCGGCGAACGACGCAGTGTACGCGCCCGGCACGTAACGGCCGTTCTCGGCGATGCGGGCCGTGCCCGTCTTGCCTGCTACCAGGAAGGGACCGAGGGCCGCCTGCTGCCCGGTGCCGCCCTCCACGACGTCGATGAGCGCAGCGCGCAGCTGCTCCGACACGGCTTCCGGCACGACGCGCCGCACCACTGTCCTCTCGTACGATTCCTGGACGCGACCATCGCGCGTGCGCACCTCGCGCACCAGCCGGGGCTCGAGCAGCTCGCCACCATTCGCCAGCGCTGCATAGGCGAGCGCCATCTGCAGGGGCGTGACCGAGATCTCGTACCCGATCGCGAGCGACGGCTGCGACTGCCTGGACCAGCCGCGCGGCGCGCGGAGCAGTCCCCCACTCTCCGAGGGATAGTCGATGGCCGTGGGGGAGCCGAAGCCGAAATCACGCAGGTACTGGTACTGCGTCGCGGGATCGAGCCGCATCGCGAGCTTCGCGAGCGCCACGTTGGACGACTTCTGCAGCGCCTCGTGCACCGTCAGCCAGCCGTAGCCGTGCACGTCGCTGATCGTGCGCCCGAGGTACGTCCAGTTCCCCTGCTCGGCGAACACACTGTCCGTCATGCGCGCTCGCCCGGCAGCCAGCAGCGAGGCGACCAGGAACGGCTTGATCGTGGACCCCGGCTCGTACGGCTCGGTGACCGCGCGCCAGTTGCTGGCAGCGCCGTCACGACCCCGGCTCGCGGCAGCAAGCACGTCGCCCGTGCGCGGATCCAGCAGCAGGAACTCGCCGCCTGCCGCACGCGTGCTGTCGATCGCAACACGCAGCGCCTCGTCCGCGATGGACTGCAGCTCCGCATCCAGCGTGAGGTACACATCCTGGCCCGGCTTCGGCTCGACGACGCGCACCATGGCGCCGGGAATCGGGCGACCGCGCGCGTCGCGCCGGACCGTCGCACGGCCGGGCTCGCCTCGCAACACGTCGTCCAGTTCCATCTCGAGTCCGCCGAGCGCCGTCCCCTCCGCGTTCACCCGGCCCAGCAGCTCGTGCGCGATCGTGCCGTGCGGGTAGAACCGCTGCTGCACCGTCTCGAAGTGCACGCCCTGCACGCCGTCCAGCGCCTCGCGCGCCGCCGCACCGAACCGGCCGCGCAGCACGACCCAGCGCCGCTTCACGTCCGTTGCACGCCGCGCCTCACGCAGGCTGACACCACCCACCTCCGTCAGCGCGCTGATCACCCGCTCACGATCCTTCACCTCGCGCGGCGCAATCGCGATGCGATAGACGTCGCGGCTGGCCGCCAGCGGCACGCCATTGCGGTCGTAGATCGTGCCGCGCGGCGCAGGCAGCGAGAGCCCCTGCTCCTGCTGCTGCTCCGCGCGCTCCGCCCACTCCACGCCCTCGCCCAGCGTGAGATGGGCCGTGCGCGCCATCACCACGCCCGCACCGCACAGCACGCCCAGCAGCAGCACGCGGCGACGCAGGGCCGGCGCGCGCGGCGCGGCTTCCCTGCGCCGGCTCACGGCAGCACCTCCGTCGTGTCACTCACGATCACGATCTCCGACGCGGCAGGAACGCGCAGGTCCAGGCGCCGCGCCGCAGCCGCGAGCACGCGCGGCCTGCTCTCCAGCCGCTGCGCCTCGTGCACGAGCCGCGCTCGCTCCGCTTCCGACAGCGCACGATCCTGCCGGACCGCGTCCAGCTCGCGCATCACCTCCAGCGCACGACTCTGCCGCCACACGACGCTGGTCAGCGCAGCGAACAGCGCCGCAAACGCGACCGCCGTCCGGATCGTGCCGCGCGCCGCCATCAGGCCGCCTTCCGCCAGGCGCGCAGCTTCGCACTGCGCGCACGCGGGTTGGCTTCCACTTCCGACGCACCCGCAGTCACCGGCTTGCGCGTGACCAGTCCGCCCAGCGCACGGCCGCGGCACCTGCACACCGGCAGCTCCGGCGGGCACACGCAGTCGCGGCTCCACTCGCGGAACGCATCCTTCACCTGCCGGTCCTCCAGCGAGTGATACGACAGCACCACGAACACGCCGTTCGGCTCCAGCCGGTCGCGCAGCGCAGGCAGCGCCCGGGCGAGAACCCCCATCTCGTCGTTCACCGCGATCCGCAGCGCCTGGAAGATGCGCGCCCGATCCTGGTTCGTCGTGCGCGGACCGAGCGCCGTGTCGATCGCTCCCAGCAGGTCGTCGCTCGTGCGGAATGGCTGCGTGCGACGCCGCTTCACGACCTCACCCGCCAGCCGCCGCGAACGCCGCTCCTCGCCGAACCGGTAGAACACGTCCGCCAGCTCGCGCTCCTCCAGCTCGTTCAGCAGGTCCGCCGCGGTCGGAACCGCGGCCGAGCCAGCCGCCATGCGCATGTCCAGGGGTGTGCCGGGGCGGAAGGAGAAGCCCCGTGTCTCTTCATCGATCTGATGCGAGGAGATGCCCAGGTCCAGCAACGCACCGGCGAGCGACTCCTCCAGCCGCTCGGCGGCATCCGCAAAGTTGGATTCGACCAGCCGCACCCGTCCACCGAACCGCTCCAGCCGCGCACCCGCCGTCGCCAGCGCGTCCGGGTCCTGGTCCACACCGATCACCCGCGTGTCGTCGCTCGCCTCGAGAATCGCTTCCGTATGGCCGCCTCCGCCCAGCGTGCCGTCGAAGTACAGGCCGCCCGACTCCGCGCCCAGGTACGCAACCACCTCGCGCACCATCACCGGATCGTGATACGCGCGCGCCATCTACAGGAAGATCTGCGCTGCGAACCGTTCGAACTCGCCGCTCTGCTCGCCCACGGCGCCTTCGAACAGCTCCGGGTTCCAGATCTCGACCTTGTCGATCGCTCCCACCAGCAGCGCCTGTCCATCGAGCTGCGCTGCATCCTTCAGACGCGCCGGCACCAGAATCCGACCCTGCGCGTCAGGCACCACCTCCACCGCATTCGACATCATCCGCAGAACCCACATGCGCGCCTCCGGCTGACGACGCAGCAGGTCCTGCAACCGCTCCTCCACCTCCGCCCACGTGCCCTCCGGATACAGCGTCAGCGCCGGCGCATGCGCCTGGATCAACACAAATGCCTGATCCGCCGCCTCCCGCCGGAAGGCGGCTGGCAGACTGACCCGACCTTTGCTGTCGAGCTGGTTCTGGTAACTGCCCAGAAACTTGACCCGCGACGGGGCGCGCGTGCCGGCCAAAAGGGCTCCTTGGTTGTCCGAGCGACTCGGAGGAAGTAGTTCCCCACTTCTCCCCACTTCCTCCCACTTCGCGCCACCATACTACGCCCCGCTGTTTTGGCCGTCAAGAGTTTTCTCACCGCCGTCCCTCGATGTTTCGGCGGACCAGGTCATGGGATCGCACCATGCGGTCCATGGGATGGCATCCCACCGGCTACGCCGCATGGCCTTCCCTCCGCCGGGTGTTGCGGCGCTGCCCTTGCACGGCGACGAGACACCCTGTGAAGCGACACCCGGAAATGAACATCACGCTGATCGTCAAACCCGCCCTGCCGGCCGTCATGGAGCAGCTCCGCAACGCTGCATCCCGGATGCGCGCGGCGGGTCACGCGGTGACCTTTCTGGTCACGTGGGAAAAGCCCGACCTTTCCCGCTTCGCGCGCGAAGCGGCGGATGGCGGTGCTGACCTGGTGATCGCGGCGGGTGGCGACGGGACCCTGAACGGCATCGTCCAGGGGCTCATGAATGCCGCACGGGAGGCGCCGCCGCTGGCCGTGATCCCCACCGGCACGGCCAACGACTTCGCGAACGGGCGCGGCATCCCGACCGACATCGATGCAGCGATGGACGTGGCGCTGCACGGGCGCGCGACGGAGGTCGACATTGCGTGCGCCAATGACCGCTGGTTCATCAACGTGTCGACGGGGGGCTTTGGCGCTTCGGCAGCACGCGCGGCGGGCGGCACACTGAAGCGTCGACTGGGCGGGCTCGCCTACATCCTGAGCGGTGCGCGGCGCCTGCTGCGTCTACGCCCCGAGCGCGCGCGCTTCATGGTGGATGGCAGGCTGATCCACGACGGGGCATTCGTATTCTTCGCCGTGGCGAATGGTGAGCGCACGGGTGGCGGGACTCTCGTCGCGCCGCGCGCCGATGTGCGCGATGGCTGTCTCGACCTCACCATCGTGCGGGCGGGCTCACGCAGCGACTTCATCCGTCTGCTCCCGCAGCTGCGGGCCGGCACGCACCTGGCGAGTCCGGACGTCCTGTACACGCGTGGCGCCCGCATCGAGGTTCACTCTCCGCGCAGACTGGACGTGAACCTGGACGGTGAGCCGATGCGCGCGCGCGCTGTGCACTACGTGGTGCACCCGCGTTCACTGAGGCTCGTGCTCCCGGAAAGAGAAGACGGGCCGGAGCGTTGATCGCCCCGGCCCGTCTCGGTCTGGCGTGTCGTCGGATCAGCCGCGCTTGATCAGCGCGTTCTGAATCTCGATGTACTGATCGACGTTCTGCAGCAGCTGCTGACGCTGCTGTGCCTGCTCGGTGTAGCCACCGGCCTGCTCGAGCCAGCGCTTGGCCTCCTGGAAGACCGGGAGCGACGCGCGGGCGGATGCAACCGTGCTCGGCTTCTGCATCTCCAGCGCCTTCTGGAACAGCGCGTAACCGTGGAAGAAGTTGATCATCCCGGTCGTTGCCGACGACGTCGCGAACTCGCGTGCAACGTTGTAGTACGAGATCGCCGTGTCGAAGCGCTTGTTCTTGTGGTGGTTGTTGTAACCCTGCGCGAAGATCGGACGCGCCAGGTCATCACCACTCGCAACCTCACCGTTCTGCAGCGCCTTCCGGAACGCGGCCTGTGCTGCGCTCAGGTTGCCGTCCTCGAGCTGCCAGGAGCCGAGCCGCGCGTTGACCGCGTACTGCGGATCGATCTGTGTGACGCGGTTCAGCGTGCGCAGTGCCTCGTCCGTGCGATCGGCGGCGGCGAGGGCGTCGGCGTACGCCGACAGCAGCGCGGCATCGTTCGGCACGCGCTGGATCGCGCGCTCACCGAATGCGACCGCCTCGTCGTTCCGCTCGAGCAGACGGTACGCGACGAGCATGTTCGTCATCATCGTGACGTCCGGCGTGTCCGTCTGCATCTCGAAGGCGCGGTTGTAGTAGCCCAGCGCCTTCTCCAGCAGGCCCTGCACGTCCGGCGAGACGTCGCCCTGAGGCGAGTTCTCGATGACCTCACGCGCCGACGCCAGCGCAAAGTGGCCGGCGTACTGCAGCGTCGTGACGTCAGCGTCCGCAGTCGAGGTGGCTCCGCCCTCCTCGACCAGCATCAGCGCACCGCGCGGATCGCCGGCCGCGGCGATGTCGGCCGCGATCTTGAGGCGGACCGCCTGGTCACCCGGGTTCAGCTCCAGGTACTGGTGCAGGTACTGCTGCGACTTCTCCTGCTGGCCAAGGCGCGCCGCGACCACGCCCGCCGCCAGGATCGCGTCCTGGTGCACCGGGTTGATCTCGATCGCCTTCTCGAACGTCGCGAGCGCAACGTCGTCCTGGCCCGCGTTCATGTACGCGCTCGCCAGGTTGTACTGGTTCGACGCCGAGTTCGGGTTCGCCTCGACGACCTTGCCGCACTGCTCGATGGCGGCATCCCACGCCTGGCGCTGCAGCTCGTCGTTGCAGAACACCGCGAGACGGAGCTGCCCGAGGTACTGCTCGAACGCGCCGGCGATCTGCGCCGCCGCCTGCTTCGCCTGCGTCGCCGCAAACGGTGCGACCTCGAACTCCTCGCCCGTGGTCGGAACCACGAACCTGGTCGCCACCTGCCGGTTGTCGCCCGACTCGCTGTACTCACCGCACATCACGAGCTCGGCCCCGATCTGGACGGCCAGCTGGCGCGCCTTGATGCAGTCGCGGATGTCCTCTTCCTTCAGGCCGAACTTCTTCAGCGCGTCCTTGAGGACCTTCTCCTCGACCGGCGCGTGCGTCGCAAACTCGTCCAGTGCCTTGCGGACTTCCTTGCCGACGTCCTTGCCGAAATTGTCCTTGGCGCCCGCCTGGGGAGCCAGCGCAGGGACAAGGACGCGGTATCGTCCGCCGTCCTGCGCCTCGGCCGGCGCTGCAGTGACTGCAGCAGCAGCGACAGCCGCAACAAAGGCGAGCGGCGCCAGCCGACGATGGTTGCGTGCACGATCCATTAGCAGGGTCTCCATTGGGGATATGGACACATGAGGCGACCGACCGGGTCGCCGACAACACTCTAACCCCTTGTATCACAAAAGGTTCGCCGGTTTCACGCCCTTCCCCGGCGGCTCCGGCGCACGGCTGGTCCCTACACTGTTCGGCAGAGGCCGGCCATTCTATGTACAGTCGCGCTCGTGTCGCAAGGAGCGGACCTGATCATGCTGGATTCTGAGCGACCGGGGGGTTGGCATGCGTCCGGTCGTTGTGCTGGTTTGGTTACACAGTGGGACGGGGCGGGTTCCGCCTGGGACGGACGGTCCGGAACATCGCTTGCACCGGAGCGGGCCGAACGGTCAGGAGGGGGAGCATGGACCAGCGGGAGCGGGCGGCGCGGTTTCGCGCCGAGGTTGTGGAAGCGGCGCACGCTTCAGGTGTGGCGCGCAGGCACGAGGAGCTGATCGAGCGCGCGACGTCGGATGGCCGGTTGTCGATCGAGGACGCCGAGCAGGCATACACCCTGGCTGAGCAGGAATCCCTGGAGCCGGGGTACGCCCTGGCTCTGGTTCGCTCGGGTTACCTCGTGCGCGAGCTGGTGCCGCCGGACCCGCCGGAGGAGGCGATGCAGCAGGACGCGCCGGGATGGATCCGCCCCGCGGAATCGGACGAGCTCGTGGAGGAGCGCAGGCTGCGCTCGAGCCTTCGCCGCCTGCGCCACATGCTGGAGCGCTGCGCCACGCCCGCCGAGGCCGCCGATTCCTACCTGGCCGAGCCGGATGTCGCGGCGGATGACTGAGCCGGTCTAGCGCCGGAGGTAGCTCGGCTGCCGTTCGTCCCAGGGGAGCTGTTCCGCGTGGGGCACGGCGAGCCCGTCGCCCTGCATGCGACGGCTGGCGCCGACCAGCCGCTCTGTGAACTCCGCCCGTTCCTCCACCAGGTTCAGTCTTTTCGAGAGGTGGTCGATCTCGGCCTGCAGGCGCGCGACCTCGTTCTGGTCCGCGCGATTGGCCTGCCTGTCGCGCGCGACCTGCTCGATGACCAGTCCGATCTTCTTCGTGAGCGGCCTCAGGATCAGGACCGCCGCGATGCACAGAAACATGATGATCGGAATCAGCTCTTCCATGGTTTGGCTCCCCGTGACCTGGCGCGTGATGACCGGTGATCTACGGTCGGCCGTGTACCCGGGTTTCGCGGGCGGAGTCCGGGGGCCGTCATGCGGGGCGACGCCTGCACGCTTGCCCTGCCTCCCTCGCGCCGCGCATTCTCCGGGTCCACCGGCGAGGGGAACGGGATGCTTGCAGCGGGCACACTCGAGGGGAAGCGGATTCTCGTAACAGGCGGCGGTTCGGGGCTCGGGCTCGCGATGACCGAACGCTTCCTCCAGCTGGGAGCGCGCGTGGCGATCACGTCGCGTTCGGAGGAGCGGCTTCAGTCCGCGCTGGCGCAGCTCGATGCCGGTGACGCGTGCATCGCGGGCCCGGCAGACGTGCGGGACCCGGATGCGGTCAACGCGGCGGTGGAGAGTGTCGTCCGGCGGCTGGGCGGCATCGACGTGCTGGTCAACAACGCCGCGGGCAACTTCCTCGCACCCACCGAAGAGCTTTCACCGAATGGCTTCGACGCGGTCGTGCGCACCGTGCTGCACGGCACCTTCCACGCGACGTCGGCCGTCGGCCGGCACATGATCGCGACCGGCAACGGTGGCGTCATCCTGAGCATCGTCACGACATACGCATGGACCGGCTCCGCCTTCGTCGTGCCGTCTGCGGCGTCCAAGGCAGGTGTGCTCGCGATGATGCGTTCGCTCGCAGTGGAGTGGGCGGAGTACGGCATCCGGACCGCCGCGATCGCGCCCGGTCCCTTCCCCACTGAAGGCGCGTTCTCGCGCCTGGTACCAACGGCCGACGCAGAGGACCTGATGCGACGTCGCATTCCGCTGAAGCGATTCGGTCGTCCGGCAGAGCTGGCAGAGCTCGCCGCATTTCTGATCAGCGATTCGGCCGCGTTCATCACGGGCGAGTGCGTGACGATCGACGGCGGCGAATGGATCGGCAGTGGTGGGGAGTTCAACATGCTGACGCAGATGCCGCGCGAGCGCATCAAGGAGATGATGCGCTCGCTGCGGCCCAGGTGAGCTACTTGCTGCCCGTCAGCTCGAACGCTGCGCGGTTGTTCTCGACCTGTATGTCGAGCAGCACATTGGCAGGATCGAGCACGGCTTCCTGCGGCGCCTCATCCAGACGGAACGTCACGACCTGCCGCGTGTCGCGACTGTCCAGCGTGCGCCTCTCACCATTCACCTGCAGCTCGACGGGCATCCATGCTTCGCCCTCGCGCACGACCTCGACGCTCGCCACCCACGTGCCTCCGTCCTGTTGTGCGCGCGCACTCGTAATGCGGTAGTCCAGCGTCGCCGTCGTATGGATCCACTGGTCGAAGAACCAGTCCAGGTCAGCGCCCGCCGCAGTCTCGAACGCCACACGCAGGTCCTCTTCCGTGACGTGCTGCAGCGCCTTCTCCTCGTAGAACAGTCGCAGGGCCCGGCGGAACGTGTCTTCTCCCAGGTACTCCCGAAGCATGCGGAAGACGAGCGACGGCTTGGTGTAGGTCATCGCGCTGTACGTGCGCGGGTCCCGGAACTCCGCCGACTCCAGTGCGATCGGCTGCGTCTGCCCGGCGCGCTCCATGCGCCGGATCCCCTCGAGCGAGTTGGCCCACATGTCCGCCGGTGCGCCCTGCTCCTCGAAGTACCAGTTGGTCAGGAAGGAGTCGAAGCCCTCGTCGAGCCAGCCCTCCCTCCACTCGTTGTTTCCGAAGATGCCGTGCACCCACTGGTGCCCGATTTCGTGCACGATCAGGCCCTCACTGGCCGACCCGTCCATGATCATCATCGGGAACTCGGTGCCGCCGGGCTCGATGCGGTGCACGTTGGTGATCTGCGGCCACGGGTAGGGACCGAAGACGTCGCTGAAGAACGCGATCGCGTTCTTCGTGCGCTCCACCGCAACGCCGTCGTCCCACGCAGTGTCGCCCGGCTGATAGAGCACGTGCACAGCAACGTCGCCGATGCGCCCGCCCTCGTAGATGTAGTCCGGGTTCGTGCTCCACGCGAAATGGTGAACATCCTCCGCGAGCCAGCGGACGCGCTTGCGCCCCTCCGCAGTTGCGTCGTCCAGGAGGCCGAGCGGCTGCGCAGCGGGCGCATCGTACGCATCGCGCCTGAGCCAGGGCTCAGGGCCCGTTGCCCGTGCCGCCGCCCAGCCGGGATCGCCCTCGACCGGGATGCCGGTCGCGCCGATCACCTGGTCCGCCGCGACGTCCAGCGTCACGTCGAAGGTTCCGTACTCACCGTAGAACTCGCCCTGCGGCAGCAGCGGCCGCGTTGCCCATCCGGTGTGGTCGTAGACCGCGATGCGCGGGTACCACTGGGCGAAGTCGTGATGGCGGTCCCGCCGCCCCTGGCGGCGCGGCAGCGTCGCCAGCCGGGTCTGCCAGTCGATCATCACCGTCGCGCTCGCGCCGGGCGCCAGCGGCTCCGGCAGCGCGATCGCAACGACGGTCGAATCCGGTGCGCCCCGATACTGTGGCTGCACCGTGCGCTCACCCACCCGGACGGCGGTGATCCGCTCGAAGGCGTGATCCTCGGACCCCAGGTCCTGGAAACGCCGCTCGCCGTACTCGAGCTCACGGCGCGCCCAGGCGCTGTTCGGCCGGAACGCGTTCAGCTCGAGGTGGAAGTACAGCGAATCGAGCGTGTCGGACGAGTTGTTCGTGTAGTCGAGCCTGGCTCGCGCGGTGAGCACGTCCGTGCTCTCGTCGAGCGTGGCCTCGATCCGGTACGCGATGTCCTGCTGGAAATACGTCGTATCCGCGGGCGCGGCGAACAGCAGTGCGAGCAGCGCAATCTTCATTGGCTCCACCTGGTTAGATCACGTACAGCACTGCAGTCACCGCTGCAGCACTGATCAGTGCGGATGCATGGACGACCGCTGCCTGGCGACGTACCCGGTAGCGCTCCATGGCATCCTCGATGTCCTCGACGCCGCCGCCCATGTCGCGCTGACCGCGCGCGGCGAGTCGCACGCAGGTCCGCTCCCGCACCTGCAGCAGCCCGTATGTCGCGGCCAGCAGCGGAGCAAACGCGAGCAGCCGCACGGCGCGCGGCAGGGCGAAATGCGACTGCGTCCAGACCAGCGCCAGCGCGATCGCGCCGCCGGCAATACCGAGCAGCAGGCGTCGGCGCAGGGCCGTACCGCCGATGTTGGCGACTCGTTCCATGTGCGGCTTTCTCCGGCAGCATCGTGGCGCGGTGCTCCCGTGCGCGCAAGTGCGTGCCGAGCGGCCCTTGATGCCCCTTGGAGCCCGAGCCCGGCCGCGCCCGGTCCCCCTGCCGACTCCGCCGATACGCAATGCCCGCCATTGACGCGCGCAAGGGAAGAACCTACTTGTAGCGTACCCGCCGGATATTCCAGGACCGACACTGACGAGGCCACGGATCGAGCTCGATCCGCCGGCACCCTTTCACACGACGAATGCCGTGACCGAGCCCTGGCCGATCATCCGCTCCAAGACGCTGTCCGACCACGTGTACCACGTGCTCCGCGCGCGCATCGGCCGCGGTCTGTACGACGCGGGTCAATTCATTCGGGAGCAGGAGATCAGCGAGGCGCTGGGGGTGAGTCGCACGCCGGTGCGCGAGGCGCTGGCGCGGCTGGCCAGCGAGGGGCTCCTCGAACGGATCCCGCACCGCGGCTTCCGGGTTTCCGTCGAGCCACTGGTGGATGCGCTGGAGCTCTATCCGATCGTCGGGTCTCTCGACCTGCTGGCCGGCAAGCTCGCCTTCCCCAACCTCACGGATGCCGACTTCGCGGAGCTGGAGCGAATCAACGCTGAGCTTGCGAGCGTCATCCGGGCCGGTGACACGGCGCGCGCGGTCGAGCTGAACTATGCGTTCCATCGGCACATCTCCGAGCGCAGCGGCAACAGTCGGCTGGCGGCCATGCTGGACGATCTGCGTACCCGCATCCTCCCGTGGGAGATGTGGTACTTCGAGAATGTCGAGGACCCGGAGCACCAGTCGGTGGACGAGCACGCGGAGATTCTCGCCGCGGTCCGTGCCGGCGACTTCGATCGCGCAGCCTCGATCTTCGAGTCCAACATGTTCTGGACGTATCGCGTGCTGCTCGCTTCACCGGAAGCGATGAACGGACATGCCTGAGAACGGCTTCACCGTTGACCCGGACATCCGCCGTGCCGCAACCCTGCCGTCGGCACTGTACCATGATCCCGAATGGTACCGGCTGCAGCAGGAGCGCATCTTTGCGCGTTCCTGGCAGTGGGTCGGCACGCGCGCACAGCTTCGAACGCCCGGTCGCACGGTTCCGTTCACGCTGCTCGACGGCTGCCTCGACGAGCCACTGGTGCTGACACACGACGATGACGGTGTGCTGCACTGCCTGTCCAACGTGTGCACGCACCGCGGGGCCCTCGTCGTGGAAGGCGCGGGACATCAGCGCTCTCTGCGCTGCCGCTATCACGGGCGCCGCTTCACGCTGGGCGGGCGATGCACGTTCATGCCGGAGTTCGAGAACGTCGAGGGATTCCCCTCCGCCGCCGACGACCTGCCGGAGCTGCCACTCGGGGAGCTGGGCCCGTTTCTGTTCAGCGGCATCGACCCGATGATGCCGTTCGCCGACTGGATCGAACCGCTGCGCCCGCGCATCGAGTGGATGCCGTTCGACGAGTTCGTGGAGGACCCATCGAGTGCGCGCGACTACCTGATCCGCGCACACTGGGCGCTGTACGTCGACAACTATCTCGAGGAGTTCCACATCCCGTTCGTGCACGCGTCGCTCGCGGAAACGATCGACTACGCAACGTACGCGACAGAGACATATGCGTGGGCATCGCTGCAGCTGGCACTGGCGAACGAGGGGGAGCACGCGTTCGAGCTGCCGGCGGGACATCCCGATCACGGCAGGCGTGTCGCAGCGTTCTATTACTGGCTGTTCCCCAACCTGATGCTCAACTTCTACCCCTGGGGCATCTCGCTGAACCTCGTTACACCGCTCGGACCGGATCGCACGCGTGTCTCGTTCCGCTCATGGGTGTGGGACGCATCAAAGCGGGAGCAGGGCGCCGGCGCGGGACTGCACCGGGTCGAGATGGAGGACGAGGAAGTCGTCGAATCCGTGCAGCGCGGCGTGCGCTCCCGCCTCTACGACCGGGGCCGCTACTCCGCGCGTCGCGAGATCGGCACGCACCATTTCCACACACTGCTCGCGCGGACGCTGCAGCAGGCGCAGGGCACCTGAAGCGCGCGCGGCGACTGCGACGGTCACAGGCCGGGGGAACATCGCCTGCCGTGCCCCAAATGGCGGCCGCATCGTTTTCTGGGAAATGCGCGCTGAGGGATTCGAACCCCCGACCCCCTCGTTGTAAGCGAGGTGCTCTGGACCAGCTGAGCTAAGCGCGCGTCCGGATAAGCTCGCGCAGCCGGGGCCGCAAGGCAACCGCCCGGACCCTGCTGCGCGAACGTCTTGCCGCGCCGCTGCATTCCCGGCAGAATCCCGCCCCTGAGGCGGCGTCTCGCATGGCGCCGCGAGTCCCACCCGAGCGTCCGCGGGATGTCCGACACACTCCTCGTCTACGTCATACTCGCTGCCACGATCGCGCTGTTCATGAGCGAGCGACTGCGTCTCGATGTCGTCGCATTGCTCGCGCTGCTGGCGCTCATGATCAGTGGCGTACTCACACCCGCCGAGTCGCTCGCGGGCTTTTCGGACCCCGTGGTCATCATGATTGCGGCGCTCTTCGTCGTTGCGGGCGCCATGCTCCGGACCGGTCTTGCGGAGCGCTTCGGCGGATTCCTGGGCCGCTTTGCGGGCGGCGGTCGGCGTCGTGCGACGGCGGTGGTCATGCTGGGCACGGGACTCCTGTCTGCCTTCATGAGCACCACCGGCACCGTGGCGCTGATGCTGCCGGTCGTCACGTCGCTCGCGCACAGGGCGCGTCTGAGCCCGTCGCTGATGCTGATGCCGCTCGCGATCAGTGCACTGCTCGGCGGGCTGCTCACGCTGATCGCGACTCCGCCGAACATCATCGTTGCGAACCAGCTCGTGGAAGCGGGCTACGCGCCGTTCAGCTTCTTCGACTTCACCCCGGTCGGTCTCGTGCTGCTCGGGATCGGCATTCTCCTGATCACGCTGTTCGGCGGCCGCGTGCTGCCCGCAAGAGCCCCCGTCGACCGTCCGGCCGGCACGGAGGGCGTCACGCTGCTCCCGGGCACGGAGCTGGTCGAGGGCTACGAGCTGGGGCAGCCGACGCGGCTGCGCGTGAGCGCTGCCTCGCCGCTGATCGGCACGTCCCCCGCGGAAGCCGGGCTGCGCAGCAGGTTCGACGTGAATGTCGTGGCGATCCACCGGCCGCAGCGGCGCACCGGGCGCATGGATCGGCTTCCGCGCACCGCGGAGCAGCCGGTGCGCGCAGGCGACGAGCTGGACGTGCACGGGCCCGCGGACGCGATCGAGGCGATGGCAGCAGAGATCGGGCTCGAGCACCTCGGCATCGTCGCTGCTCCTGAGACGGAGCTGGCGGAGGTCCTGCTCACGCCCCGCTCCCGCCTGGTGGGTGAGACCCTGTCGTCGGTTCGATTCCGGAGTCGCAACAGCGTCAACGTTCTTTCCGTGCGACGCCAGGGTCAGCCGCTGGTCGGTGCGCTGGCCGACATTCCGCTGCGCTTCGCCGACACGCTGCTCGTGGCAGGCACGGCCCCGGCGATCGAGCGGCTGCGCAATGATCCTGACTTCGTCGTCGTCGCACGCACCCACGACACGCGGACGGGCGGGCCATTCTCCCGCCGCGAAATTGCGGCGCTGCTGATTCTCGTGGGCATGCTCGTGCTCCTTGCCTTCGAGCTGCTGCCCGCCGTCGCCGCCGTGCTGGTTGCTGCTGTCGCCATGGTGCTCACCGGCTGCCTGCATGCAAACGAGGCATACCGCGAGATCAACTGGGAGAGTGTCGTCCTGATCGCGGCGATCCTGCCGATGGCAACGGCACTGCAGAAGACGGGTGGGGTCGACCAGATCGTGGCACTGCTCGGTCCGGTGGCCGCAGTGGGGCCGATCGCGCTGCTCGCGGCAATCTACGTGCTGACGGGCGTCATGGGCCTGTTCATCTCGAACACGGCCACGGCAGCCCTGGTCGCGCCCGTTGCACTGGGGGCTGCCGTCCAGCTCGGCGTTTCCCCCTACCCGGTGCTCATGACCGTCGCCATCGCATCCTCCGCAGCATTCTCGACACCCGTGTCCACACCGGCGAACATGCTCGTGCTCGGTCCGGGCGCCTACCGCTTCCGCGATTACGTGCGCGTCGGCGTCCCGCTGCAGGTCATCATCGGGATCGCAACGCTGGTGATCGTGCCGCTGCTGTTTCCGTTCTGAGTGCTGTGGCGGTGCGGACGAACGCTACAGAATGATGCCGAGAGGGACGAGCACGGCGTAGCCGAGAACGAGCAGGAGCGGTGCGGCCACCGTCGAGCCGCGCGCGAGCAGCATGTAACCGAGGGCGATCGCGACGAGTCCCAGGACCAGCAGGATCGCATTGATCGCGGAGAACTTGAGCGCCGCCTTCTGGGCGGCCGCCGTCCTGGTCGTGCGCTGGCGAGTCGACATGGAGGCAATGTCGAGGGGCGTCGGCGCAGCGTCAAGGTGGCCCATGGCGGCGTGGCTGCCGCCCTGCGCTACGCGGCCACGCCGTAAGCCTTCCGCGCTCGCGTACCCGCCGTCCGCGCCTGGCTGCGCCGCGCCTCGAGCAGTTGACGGAAGAGCTGGAAGAGCTCGGGGTCGAAGGCAGTGCCGGAATCGCGCTCCATGATGCGCATCGCTTCCGCGTGGCTGAGGGCCGGGCGGTAGCTGCGGGCCGTCGTGAGGGCGTCATAGACGTCGGCGACGCAGAGAATGCGTGCGGTCAGCGGGATCTCGGTGCCGCTCAGCCCGTCCGGGTACCCCTTTCCGTCCCACCGCTCGTGATGGTTCCGCACGACGGGCCGGATGTCCCACGGGAAATTGAGCGGCGCGACGATCTCGTCGCCCACCGTGGTGTGACTTCGCATCAGCGCCCATTCCTCGTCGTTCAGGGCACCGGGCTTGTTCAGCACTTCTTCGGGCACTGCCGTCTTGCCCACGTCGTGCAGGTAGCCGCCCATCCGCAGCCAGGTCAGGTCGCGGCGGTTGAAGCCCAGCGCCTCCGCGATCATGCACGCGTAATCCGCGACGCGCTGGCAGTGACCGGCGGTGTAGCGGTCCTTGGACTCGATCGACTCGCCCCATTCGCGCACGACGCGCAGGTACGATGCCTCCAGCTGGTCCAGGCGACGATCCAGGTCGAGCACTTCATGGTTCGCCTGCAGCTGCTCGAACAGCGTGTGCGCATGATTCAACGCACGCAGCGCATCCGTATTGCGAGTGCAGGCGAGGTGCAGGAGCGCCCACTCGGCGTGGCACTCCGCGTCGAGCAGGCGATCGTCCGCCTGCCCGGCGAGCTGCACGCCCTGCCGGAAATGCGTGTCCGCGAGCCCGACCATGCCCATCTCGCGGTACAGCATGCCGTACATCTTGTGCGCTTCGCCCAGCCCCTGCTTCACGTCGAGCCGCGCGAACACCTCGTAGGCGCGATCGCAGCTTTCCCGTGCCTGCGTGTGCTGGAGCTGCGCGAGATGGAGCTCGGCACGATTCAGCTCGATGGTTCCGATGAGGCCCGTATCCCGCAGCCGCTCGGCCAGGTCGAATGCACGATCGAAGCACACCTCCGCGGCGTCCCATTCACCGCGGTCGACGTGTGCCATGCCCATGTTGTTGCGCGTCCAGCATGCCGCGCGGTGATCGCCCAGGCGCTCGAACCGCTCCAGCGCCGAGGCGTAATGCACGAGTGCATTGTCGACGTCACCGCGGATGTTGGCGAGCGTGCCGAGGTTCTGGTGAACCATCGCGCCGAGCCGCTCATCGCCGATCTCGTCAGCGAGCTCGCCGGCCTGCCCGTACAGCGCCTGGGCACTCTCGACGTTGCCGCGAATCTGCTCGATGATTGCCAGACAGTTCACCGCCGAGGCAAGCTGCGGCGTCAGGGATGTCGCGAGCGCGATCGCATGACTGGCCTCGTAGGCCTCTGCGGCCAGCTCCGTCGCACCCCACTCCCGGTGCAGGTTGCCGATCCAGCGCAGGATGTCCGCGGCGTCCGCAGCAGTGCCACCACGTGGTACGCCACGCAGGGCCTCCTCGTAGTGGGCGAGAGTACCCTCGAAATCACCAGCACTGGCCGCCGCGCGCGCAGCATCCACGCACGCGGCGATCGTCGACACCATCTGCCCCGCTCCCAGGTCTAATTGGCCGCCAGACAGTAGCGGCTGAAGTGGTCGAGCTTCGCCGTGACCGTCCTGCTCTGCGTGTCGAGCGTGCTCGGCATCTCCTCGATCGCCCCGCCCGGCAGGAGCCGCAGGATCACCAGCTTCGACGGGTCGCTCACGTTCGTCGCGCGCGAGTACGTCAGCGTCAGTGACACCGGCTTTTCGAAGCCACGTTCACCGACGTCGATGATCCGGCCGAACAGGCCCGAGATGGTGGCGTCCAGCTCCACCTCGACGTACCCGGGGCGGGCCACCAGCATGGTGAACAGCACCGGCCGATCCACGGCGCCCGCGGGAACGGTGATCGTGTGACCGAGCAGCGAGATGCTGCCGCCGTTGATGCCGATGATCTTGGAAACGTCCAGATCGAGCGGCAGCGACAGCCGCTCCTGGACCAGCGTGTAGTCGCCGACTTCGGACGGACCGAGCAGTCCGCCCAGCAGGCCGTCGAGGCCGAGCAGCGCCGTCTCCGTCGGTGCCGGCTCGAACTGCGGCGCAGCCACGTCCTGGCTGCACGAAATGCCGGACACGACGATCGCGGCAAGCGCCAGCGCGCCGATTCGATTCACCCAGCGTCGGGTCATCGTTACCTCTGCGGTATGGGGGCAGGTCGATTTGTACGGGCACGCCTGGAGCAGAGACCGTGCCTCACCATGTAACTGCAATAGCGTCAACGTGTTGATATGAGCCGATCACCCCGGCCAACCCGCGGATCAGAATACTTTTTTTCCGGTGTTGTGGCGCGTCGGCTACACGCGCGAATCCCGTGCACATTCCGCGTAGAACTGCTCCTGCCGCGTCATCCTTCGGCAGCGGAGTCGGGCTGCGGGCCGCGTTGGCGACTGTCCTGCCCGTGCGGGGGAGGACCGGGCTGGCCCTCGCGTGTCGGGGGGCCGCTGCTTTCCCGGCCGACCTCCGGCTGCGCGACCGGTCCGGGGCGTGGCGCACTGTCCCCTCCCCCGCCCTCCCGCTGCGCGAGCGGTCCGGGCCTCTGCGCACTGTCCTCGCCGCCGTCCTCCCGCTGCGGCCCGTCCGGCGGCTCCGGCATCAGCCAGTAGGCAGGATCGTCGGGGATCTCATTCGCCCGCAGCCGTTCCAGCCGCGCCCGGTTGTAGCGCCTGCGGATCATCCAGATTGCGACGACGATCCCACCGGCGATGCTCCACAGCACGGCGCCCTGGGCAAGGAAACGAAGCCAGCCGTACTCGCGCCGGACGTGCTTGCTCCAGTCCTGCTCGAAGCGTGCGAGCGTGAACCGGTACGTGGCGCGCATCGCCTCGTCGAGCGACGCACCGGCTGCCCAGCGGTCGAGCAACTGTGCGAGCGCGGGTTCACCTCCGTGCGAGTAGAGGTAGCGCATGGCGCTGGCTGACAGCAGGTACGCGATGCGGGCGTCGGTGGCGCCGGCCGGCCAGAGCAGGTCGAGCGAGTCGAGTGGCGGCGCGCGGCCGGTGAGGAATGCGACGCGCAGCAGCCAGTCAGCCTCCTGGTCGAGCTGTCCGGCGGTCCAGGTCGCGTAGCCTTCGGTGAACCAGCGCGGCACCTGCGCGGTCCGGAGGTGGCGCTGGAGCGCGACGTGTGCGAGCTCGTGGCGCAGCGTGCGTCGCAAGTCGGTGGGTGAGCGCACGCGCGGCGCGTATGCCGGCAGAACGATCCGTTCGAGGCGCGGAAAGGCAACGCCCGCGCCCCACTCCGGTGCGAGTCCGCCGGTCCATTCGGAGAACGTGGCCTCGTCCGGGGCCAGCAGGACGGTGATCTCGCTGCCGCGCGCATGGATGTCGGTGGGCAGCCCGGGGAACGACTGGATCGCCTGGGGGAGGATCGCGCGTGCGAGCGCCTCTTCCCCCGGCTGGAACCGCACGACGACGTCGTCGCGGCGGATCCCGTCCAGTTGCTGCGCACCAGTGGGGAGTGCAAGCGAGGCGAGGATTGCCAGGCACGCCGCGAGCGCGCGCCGCAGCATCGCACCAGGGCGACCCGGGTGGGACAGAGCGGTCGCGCCCCCGCCAGGGGTCGCGTCGTTCGCGAGCCGGCCCGGCACCTCAGCGCGCGTCGTGCAGCTCGCGCGTGATGGTCGTGATGCGGCCGCCGATGGCGGGCAGCGGAAGAATCTCATCCGCATAGGGTGCGGCCGCGCGGGGCATGCCCGCAATCACGGCGCTTGCCTCGTCCTGCGCGATGGTGCGGGCACCGACCGCATGCAGGGCACGCATCCCCTCGGCGCCGTCGCGTCCCATGCCCGTCAGCACCACGCCCAGGCTGGCCGGTCCGAAGGTGCGTGCGACGGCCGTGAACAGCACGTCCGCGGCGGGTCGCACGCCGCGCAGCGGTGGCTCGTCGACGAGCTGGATGCAGATCCCGTCCGGTGTGCGGTGCAGCCCCATGTGGTGCGTGCCCGGTCCCAGGTAGACGTGCCCGCCGTGCACGAGCTCCCGGTCGCGCGCGATGCTGACGGGGAGAGGGCACTCGGCCGCGAGCCGCTCCGCGAAGCGCTCGGTGAATGTCGACGGCATGTGCTGCACGACGAACACCGCGCACGCCGCGTCCTCCGGCAGCGCGGCCACCAGGTCGAGCAGCGCGCTCGGCCCGCCGGTCGATGCCGCGATCGCGACTGCGCACGCGGCGGGCCGCTGCTTCTGCCGGATCCGGCGCGCCCGCTGCAGCGCACCGGCCACCGCGATCCGCAGGCGCAGGTTGCGGAGACGAGCGTCCAGTGCCGCATCGAGCGCGCTCAGCAGCCGTTCCTCGAATTCCCTGTGCTCAGCCGGATCGCTGCCCGGTTTGACCACGTACTCCACGGCGCCGTACTCGAGGGCGCGCAGGGCAGGATCGGCCATGCGCTCGGTGTGAGAGGAGACGATCACGACGGGCCGCGGCAGTTCGCTCATGATGTAGCCGAGCGTTTCGACACCGCCGAGGTCCGGCATCTCGAGATCCAGTGTGAGCACGTCCGGCTTCTCCCTGTGGAGCAGCCGGATCGCCTCGAACCCCGTACCGGCCTCGCCCGCCACCTCCCAGCGGCCTGTCGCCTCCACGATGTCGCGGATGAGCTGTCGCATCATCGGCGAGTCGTCGACGATGACGATGCGCGCCCGGCCGCCGCGCTGACGGGCCCCTCCGCCCTGTGCGTCGGCTGCGCGCTGCTGCACGGGCTTCTCGTCGCGTCGCGAGTCGAAGCCACCAGTGACGCCGCTCACAGCGTGACCTCCGGCTCCAGCGCGGACGTCACGAGCAGCTGGCCGGTGCTCATGTCGAGGAACACGCTGCGACCGTGCTCGCCGCCCACCTCCTCGCCCTCGAGCGGCACCCCGGCGCACTCCAGCGCCTCGCGCACCGCATCGACGTTGCGCTGGCCCAGGCGCAGGCCGTACTCCGGGAGCAGCGCCGCAAACATCGATGCACCGCCGGCGATCCGTGCCGTGATGCGGGCGGGCTCGGCGCCATGCTCGACCATGCGCTCGAGCAGCTCCGGTACGGCAGTCGTCGCAAAGCGGCCGGGCGGTGCCGACCTGCGGGTGCGCAGGGGCTTCGGCAGCATGGCGTGCGCGAGACCGCCGACGCGGCTCTCGCGGTCATAGAGAGCGATCGCGACGCACGAGCCCAGCCCGATCGTGAAGAGCACACCGTGCTCCCGCGCGACCTTCACCTCCCCGATGCGCACCGGCACGCGTTCGGTCGTCATGCCCGTCGAAAGATGCGTTCCCGGTTGGCCGCGACGTTGAAGCCGGCGGCATTTGCGCCGAACAGCGTCTCGACCTTGCCGAGCACCAGGAACCCCGACGGCACGAGCGACGCTGCGAACCGTGCGAAGATGCGGTCCTGCATTTCGCGTTCGAAATAGATGATGACGTTGCGGCAGATGATGAACTGCAGCGCCTGCGGGTAGTCGTCGCGCAGCAGGTCGAGCGTTTCGAAGCGGACGAGCGAGCGCACTTCGGGGCGCACCCGGTAGGTGCCGTCGAGTGCATCGAACCAGCGGTCCCGCACCGCCTCCGCGGTCTCCGTCAGAGCGTAGGCGCCGTACTCCGCACGCCGCGCCGTCGCGAGAGACCCTTCGTCGATGTCGGTGGCGAGGATCTCGAAGCGGTCGAGCGGCAGCCGCTTCGCGGCGGCATACTCGTGCAGCAGGATCGCGAGCGAGTACGGTTCCTCACCGCCGGCGCAGCCGGCGCTCCACAGCCTGACCTGCCCTTCCATCCGGAACAGCTCCGGGACGACACTGGTGCGCAGCGCGTCCCAGACCTCGGCGTTCCGGAAGAACTTGCTGACATTGATCATCACCGTGTCGAGCAGCCGCTCCCGCTCGGCGATGTCCTGCTCGAGCAATGCGCCGTAGTCCCGGTACCGGTGCAGCCCGTGTGCGCGCATGCGCACCGCGATGCGCCGTCTCAGGCAGCGCTCCTTGTAGCCGCTGCAGTCGAGGCCGACATGGCGGGTGATCAGCACCTTCAGCTCATCCAGCTCCGCCGCATCGCGCGGGTCCAGATCGCCGTTGGCCAGCGGAAGCGAGGAGTGCACCGCGGGCAGCGCCTGCAGCGCGCGCCGCACGCGCTGGTGACGCTCGTCCGGTGCTTCAGGCATGCTCTTCGGCGCGCGTGATCTGCAGGTTGTTCCGGACCACTTCGTTGTCCGGGTTCAGCTCGAGCGCGCGCGTCCATGCACGCAGTGCCTGGTCACGGTTGCGGTTGCGGAGGTGCAGGTTGCCGAGCTTCGCCCAGACATCATCCCCGAGCGCGGGCTCCAGCTCGGCCGCTCGGCGATAGTGCTCGATCGCCTCCTCGAGCAGGCCGCGACGGTAGGACACGTCTCCCAGGTTCTTGTGTGCCTGGGCGATCCCGGGATCCTCCTCCATCGCGCGCCGGTACGAGCGATCCGCCGCGTCGAGATCCCCCCGTCGTTCGTGCAGCAGCCCTTCGAGCAGCAGCAGCGGCGCACATTCCGGGTAGAGCTGCAGGCCCGCCGCAACGAGACGGTCTGCCTGGTTGCGACGGCTGCGCACCGCGGCGCACAGCGCGGCGAGGTAGAAGTACGCGGCCGCAGGCTGCTCCTCCTCGGCGAGGCGCACGCGGTACTCCTCGAACTCGCGAGCAGCGGCGGCGTAGTGAGCGCCGGTCAGCAGCGTCGTTGCACGCTGCAGCGACACGAGCGGCGTGCCCGCACGCAGCCCCTCTGCCTCGTTCAGCACCAGCAGCGCGTCGGGCGTGCGACCCAGCCGCCGCAGCGCCACGGCGAGGTTGACGAACGCGCCATAGCGCGGGCCGGCGTCCTCCAGCAGGCTCTTGAGCTGGCGGACCGCGTCGCGGTACTCGCGCCTGCGCAGTGAGATGAGCGCGAGCTGGAAGCGCGCAACGTGATCATTCGCGTCCAGGTCTGCGACCCGCTGGAACTCGCGCGACGCTTCATCGAGCATGCCTGCCCTGGCGAACGCGATGCCCAGGTTGCGTCGCTCCTGGATCTCGGCATCGCGCGCCCGGACGGGCTCCTCCGCGCGCCGGCCGACCTGGTGCGCGAAGCCCGCCTGCAGGAGTCCGAACAGCGCCTTGCCGACTTCGAACTCGGTGTAGCCGGTCTGGTCGACGATGTCGCCCAGCGCACGTGTGCCGTCGAGCAGCGGAACCAGGTCCTCCTGTTCCGGCGTGAGCGCCACGCTCGCGGTGTCGAGCCTGCTGTGGTCCACTTCGAAGAGCAGATCGAACGAGGCGATCTTCTTCTCGATCAGGCTCCACTCGTCGACCCGACGTGCTGCCTCGAGCAGCAGGCTTTCCGGATTGATCGACACGACGACGTCCGCGGGGTCCGGCCTCTCGTCGACCTCGAAGAAGAAGTTGCCCCGCGACCACGTGAAGAGGTGGTAGATCGCCTCCTCGATCTGCATGCGGATGTAGCGTGTCAGGTCGCCCGGCGTGATGATGCGCCGCTCGACGAGCAGCTCGCCGACCCGCTTGTCCGGCTGCCGCGCCTGCTGCACCAGGACCTCGTCGAGCTGTTCCTGTGCGATCTCGCCGTCCCGCACGAGCAGATCGCCGAGCCGGTCACGCCGGTTGACGATGCGTGCGTACGTGATCCGGCCCTGGTCGAAGTAGATCTGGCCGAAACGCGAGCGGTCCGCGACGGACAGGCATCCGGTCTTCTGCCCCAGCGCCAGGAGCTGGCAGACATCAGCCAGGCTCGCTTCCTTGAGGCTGCCCTTGATCGCCATGCCTCAGCCTGCCTCCGTCTCCAGCCAGTCTTCGACGTACGGCCACTGCCAGAGCACCTTCTCCGTACTGCGGAAGAAGTCGTCGATCGGCAGCTGCGGCTCCGATGGCGCCGCATCCTCGAGTACGTCCGTCAGATCCGGCTCGACCTGCGCCACCGGGATCTCCTGCGTCGCCAGTGCGACCCGTGGTTCCACCCACGCGGGCACGTCCCGCCCGGACTCACCCGGCGTCGCTACCGTGCGGGCGGCAACTTCCTCCTCCTCTTCGCTCTCGGCCAGCTCGACGACGAGCCCGCTCTCCAGCCGCGTGCGCAGCCGCTCCTCCAGCCCCTCGAGCGCGCGTGGCTGCACCTCCGCGGCAAAGACGAGCTGCCCGCCCGCCCGCACGATGTCATCGAAAAGATGGAACAGCTCCTCCTGTACGCGTTCCGTTCCGGCAATCGCATCGACGTCGTCGAGCAGAAGCAGCCGCGCACGGCGGTAGCGCGAGCGCCAGCCATCCACGTGGTTGCGCTGGATCGCGTCCATCAGCTCCTCGCCGAACTCCGGGCCGGTGAGGTACGCGATCGCGGTGTCGGGTGAGTGCCGGCGCACCTCGTTCGCGAGGGCGACCAGCAGTGCGCTCTTGCCTGCTCCGGCGGGACCGTGCACGAACAGCGGATTGTAGCGGCTGGCGGGCGCTTCACCGACCGCGCGGGCCGCTCTCACCGCGAACAGCGAGGCCGGCAGCGCCAGCTCGTCGAAGCTGGGCGATGTCGACGGCTGCGGCAGCGAGCGGGTGCGCGCCTCGACCGCCGCGAGCAGCGACTCCGCGTCGTGCAGCCGGTCGGGATTGCGCAGCACCTCGAGCCGCTCCAGCTCCGGCGCCTCCGCGTCCAGCTCGCGAATGCGTGTCCCGATCGAGCGAAGCCGCTCGATGTCGTTCTCGTACTCTTCGATCAGCGTGTCCGCATCCGCCTCGCTGACCGGCGTGTCCAGGGCCATCTCCAGGCGGCGTGTGCGGAACCCCTCGCCTTCCCAGCGCAGGATCGCATCCGCGAGCATCTGTTCCGCGGATACGCCGCTCACCACTTCGCCGACTGCACCGGCAATGTCATTCAGGAACGCCCCGAACTCGTCGGCCTTGCGCGTCTCCACGCCCACGCCGAGCAGATGCGCGACCTCCTCGGCGGTCACGGTGCGCTCTTCCAGCTCCTGGACCGCGAGCACCCGGTTCAGTGCGCCCTGCAGCTCACGGACGTTGGTGAACTCCACACGGGCGAGCGTTTCCGCCACACCGGGTGCCAGGGTCTGCCCGCGCTCCTCGGCCTTGCTGCGCGCAATCACGATGCGCGTCTCGTACTCCGGGCTGCCGATGTCGGCGATCAGGCCCCCGCTGAAGCGCGTGAGCAGGCGCTGGTCGAGATCGTCGATCTCGGTCGGTGGCCGGTCACTCGCGAGCACGACCTGGCCGCCGCGCGCCGTGAGCAGATCCCACGCACGCAGCAGCTCCTCCTGTGCACCGCGCCGTCCTGCCAGGAACTGCACATCGTCGAGCAGCAGCAGGTCCGCATGCCGCAGGCGGTTCCGGAACGCGTCGCGCTCGCCCGCCTGGATCGCGCTCATGACGCCTTCGAGCAGGTGCTCGAGTGTCTCGTAGATGACGGTCAGGTTGGCGTGCACGCGGCGCGCGTGGACGCCGATCGCCATCACGAGGTGCGTCTTGCCGAGCCCTGAATTGCTGTAGAGAAAGAGCGGGTTGTACGCGGCGCCCGGGGCGTCGGCAACACGACGCGCCGCCGCAGCGGCGAGGCGGTTGGCGGCGCCGACGACGAAGTTGTCGAAGGTGAAGCGCGTGTCCAGGTCCAGCGTGCTCATCCGCCACCCCTCGCCGCGACCGGATCGACCGGTGCGCGGAACCGGCGCGAAAGGCTCTGCAGCACGAGCTGGCTGATCGACTTCAGCGTGTCGAAGACACCGTTGCCGCTCAGGGCCGACGCAGGAAACGCGGGCACCCCCCGGAAGTTCAGCAGGTCGTCCAGCTCTTCGATCGAGGCCACGCCGGGGAGATCCCGCTTGTTGTACTGCAGCACCATCGGGAACTCGCGAGGCTCGATGTTCTCCTCGAGCAGATTCTCGTGCAGGTTGCGCAGGCTCTCCATGTTCTCATCGAGCTGCTCGCGCTGCGAGTCCGCGACGAACACGACGCCGTCCGCACCGCGCAGCACCAGCTTGCGCGTCGCGTTGTAGTAGACCTGGCCCGGCACCGTGTAGAGCTGCATGCGCGTGCGGAAGCCGGAGATCGTGCCCAGGTCGAGCGGCAGGAAATCGAAGAACAGCGTGCGATCCGTTTCCGTAGCGAGCGAGACCATCGGTCCCTTCCGCTCCTCCGGCACGAACGCATGCACGTACTGCAGATTGCTCGTCTTGCCCGAACGGCCGGGGCCGTAATAGACGATCTTGCAGGTGATTTCCTTCGTCGAGTAATTGACCAGCGACATCTCGCCCCTATCGACTGGATGCGTCAGGCTGGAACACGCGCTGGAGTCCCTCCTCCAGGTCGCGCTCGAACGTCTGCTGCGTGGTCTGCTCACCCGGCAGCACCCGGAACTCCGCGAGCTGTCCGACCTGCTCACTCAGCTTCCCGAAGAAGAGCTGCACCAGGCCGAGCGAGGATTCCGTGTCGAAGATCACCACGAAGATCAGGTCCTCGACGGGTGTCCGCAGCGTTGCGAGGAACAGGTCCTGTTCCGTGCCGGCGTGATGGAGGTGCTGCCACGGCCCCGCACCGGTGAGCCGACCGAGCGCGTTCGCCGCTGCATGGGCTGCCGCGGCGAGCGACGCAACGTTCATCACCTCGTAGCGGCGCGCGAAGCCGTGCTGCGCGAGCACCTGTCCGCTGCCGGTCACGACCAGGGCGATGCGCGCGCGCGATTCCCGCACGAACGTCTGGATCGGCGCACGCAGCGCCTCCACCACCCTCGGCAGCTCCGCGACTCTCACTGCAGCGACTCCGCCGCCCGCTGCGTCTCGAGCCGGACCAGGCCCAGCTGGGCATCGCGCTCGGCAACCGCAATCACGAGCATCTCACCCGCGCTGGAAACGACCACGTGTCCCGCGGTCGCCTCCAGCTGCAGCGTGTGCACGCCGTCGTATCCTCCCGTCTGCGCGGCGCGCTGCGCCCCGCGATACATCGCGGCGGCGAGCGCTGCGACCGCGCCGCTGTCCACGCCCGCAGCGACATCCGCCGCCACCGGCACACCCGCCTTCGCCTCCACCACGAGTGCACCAGCCACGCCGCTGACGCGGCTCAGCCGTTCCAGCGCGTCCGTGTAGCGGGCCGTCATGCGTACGCCTCCAGGAACTGCTGTGCGAGCGATGCCGCATGCGCCGCACTGCGCATCATCCAACCGGCCGGTGCACCGCTGCGGGCAACGAGCAGGATCACGGCGTCGGGTCCTGCGGGCGCGATGTGGAGCGCCGCGCTGCCTGCCTCGATGAGCAGCCCCTCCCACGCCCCGAGCCCCAGCATCGCCGCGGTGCGTGCTGCTTCACCGGTGACGCTGCCGAGCACCGCGGCAAGCGCGTCGGCCGCCCTGTCACTGTCATCGAGCGCACCGGCCAGCACCATCCCGCGCGTGTCGAGCAGCAGCGCACCGAGCACCGGGCCGGTCACGATCGCGTCGAACAGCCGGGCAGGATCCGGAACTGCGTGCACGGGCGGCGCCGGCTGCTGCGCCGCGCTCCACGCAGGCTGGTCTGCCGGCGCGAGCGGTGCCCAGGCATCCGGCTCCGGCAGCACTGCCGGCTCGGGCGCTGCGCTCACCACGTCCGCCGCGCGCGTGTCAGCCGCCGCGGCGTGAGTCGTGAGCGGGTCGGGCGCCTGCGTCCAGGGCTCGACCGGGACCGGCGCGGCGTCTTCCGCATCCATCCGGTCGGCGACGAAGCGCAGTGCCTCGCGCACGGCCTCGTCATCCGGTCGTATCAGCGACGCGCGCTCCAGCCGGTTGCGCGCCTGTGCCAGCTGCCCGTTCTCCAGGTGACAGAACCCGAGTCCGCGCAGCGCATCGAAGTTGGACGGGTCGAGGCGCAGCACGAACGACCACTCGTCGGCCGCACGCGCGTAATCGCCGCGATCGATGTACAGCAGTGCGAGCAGCCCGTGCGCATCCGCGTTGTCGGGATGGTGCTCGAGACCGCGCAGACACAGCCGCAGCGCTGCGTCAGGTCGGTTCTGCCGCCGGTACGCGCGCGCGAGCGGCAGGAACACGAGCGACCTGGGATCGGCCGCCAGCTCCTCGCTCCAGCGCTGCAGGTCCGCCGGCAACGGCTTCTTCATGCGATCAGTCCCTTTTCCACGATCCGTGCAATGTCCCGCACGGCGATCAGTCCGTTCGCGACCAGCTCGCGGCGCGTGCCGCTCGGCGCAACGCGCAGGTACGTTTCCCACGCATTGGCCGTGCGCTGCAGGTCGCCCGTCTGCACGGCCGAGTAGCCGAGATGGAAGTGCGCCTCCGCCGACATCGGATCGAGCAGCGCGGCGCGCGCGAATGCCTCCGTCGCGGCCCGCATGCGACTTTGCGCGAGCAGGGTCCGTCCCGACAGCAGTGCGATGTCCGCGCGCTCGGGATACGACGACTCGAGATCCGATGCGAGCTTCTGCGCCTGCTCCAGCTCTCCGTCCTGCATCAGCCGCTCGATGTCCTGCATCGTCGCCTGGAGCTGCGCATCCGATACGCGCGTGTGCCGCTCCTCGACTTCGACCACGCCTGTGCTCACCAGCCCGAAGATCGTCTTTGCGACGTCGAAGGAGCTGCGTGCCAGGTCGGCCGCGATCTGGCGGACGTCGCGCTCGCCATCCACCTGTGCCAGCACTTCCCATTCCTCCGGCCGCAGGTCGAGCGGTGTGTCCGTGCGATCCGCGGTCGGCGCGAGCACCGGTATCGATTCGGGGCTGGGCACCTTGGACTCGAGCCGTGTCCACTCGTCGATGCGCCGCGCGCCCTCCATCAGCAGCGATTCGACACGCACGCGCGCGAGCAGCCGCGGGCCCGCCATGTCCGCGCGCTCCTCGAATTTGAAGTACCCCTCCGTCCACGCCATCACCTCGTAGACGGTTTCCTCCATCTGGAACCGGAGCTGCTGCTCGAGCACGTCCTCGGCGATGCTGCCCATCTCCAGCAGCACCTCCGCCAGACGGCGCGTCGGATTCGCCCGCTGGATCTCCAGTGCCCGGTCCAGCTCGCGCTGCGTCAGCTTGCCCGCGCGGATCAGCAGCTGCCCCAGCCGACGCGTGGAGCGACGGCGCACCGCGAAGATGATCGTACCCTTCGCGAAGTGAATGATCGCCTCGTCGTTCCAGCGATCCGAGCGGACGGTCAGCACGCCTGTCTTGTGCGCCAGGTCGAGCAGCTGCAGCACGTCCTGGATGCTCAGCTCCTTGAGCGGCCCCTCGATCGCCATCTCAGTGGCTCCAGTCCGGCGTCGGATCGACCGGCGCGTCAGGGTGCGTCGGCATCAGTGCCTCGAGTCCGGCCAGCGCATGCTGGTGACCCGGGTCGAAGTGCAGCACGCGTCGGAACGCAACACCGGCCTCCGTCACGCGCCCGAGGCGGGTCAGCAGTGTGCCCAGGCGCACGAGCCCGTCCAGGTGATACGGATCCACCGTCAGCAGATCGACGAGCACGTGCACCGCATCGCGCAGGTGTCCGCGCCTGGTCTCCAGGTCGGCCAGTGCGAATGCCGCTTCCCCGTAGCTCGGCAGCACGTCGAGCGCTGCACGGAATTCGCGCGCCGCGGCGTCCTCGTCGCCACCCAGTGCGTACGAGCGGCCGAGCGCGACGCGCGCCGCGACCGCGAAGTCGTCGAGCTCGAGCGCCCGGCGCAGCACACGCTCCGCCGCAGCCATCTCGCCGATCCGGGCGTGCGCGGTGCCCGCAAGCACGAGCAGTGGCACATCGTCGGGGGACGCTGCGAGCGCACGATCGAGCGAGCGGCGTGCACGCGCCGCATCGCCGGCCATGAGTGCTGCCTCACCGACCATGCGCGCGCTCA
>DASTYK010000162.1 GCA_035764935.1 Longimicrobiales bacterium
GAGGCGGATACGGTCGCGCTCGGGGGTAATCCTGGCGCCATCCAGCACGTTGCGCAGGATTCCGCCGCCGGTGTGGATGGTGGTGCTTCCCCACGCCTCGGCGAGGGGCCAGCCCTGCGCCGGTGCGAGCCGCGCGGGCCAGCGTGGCACGATCACGATCACCGAATCCGGGTCATGGCGGCGACGGAACGCGAGGACGTGATCGGCACGGTCGCCACTCACCTCGACTGGTTCGTATGTACCTGCGAATGCCGGATGGCGATGGCGCGCGCGGAGCAGCGTCATGAGCAGGAACAGCTTGATGCGCCCGTCACGCCAGTTCTCGCGCAGATCCGCAACCGCCCTCGCATCGGGGTGCTCTACCACCTCCTCGAGGCTGTCGGTGAGCGCCGTCAGCTCGTCGTAATCCACCGGTCGGCGGTTGTCGGGATCGACGAGGTCGAAGCGCCACCGCCCGGTGCCCTGGTACGTGTCGGGTATGCCCGGCGCTGCGCAGCGCAGAACGACCTTCGCCAGTGAGTTCACGGCGCCGTGCAGCGCAATGCGGCCCGCAAAGGCGCGCAGCTCCTCGCGGACCTGTGCGAGCTCCGGGGAGGTCAGCAGCCGATCGACGTGGCCGAGCAGGGCAGCCTCGTAGTCCTCATCGGGCCTCAGCCAGCTCGTCTCCTGCTTGGCTTCACGCGATGCCTTTCGCATGTAATCGCGGATCCGCTGCGCGAAATCCTCGTCCGGCGGTCCGTCCAGCGGCCATGCGCCGACCACGGTCTGCAGGAGCAGCAGCTCATCGCGCGACGCGATCTGTGTTGTGCCGCGGCGGGTCTGCGGCAGCCAGCGTTCCACCGCCGCGGCCCACTCCTGCGCGCGTTCGCTCAGCACCAGAAGCCGCGCGCGCACGTCTTCACTGCGCTTGCTGTCATGCGTGGACGTCGCGTTCAACGCTCCACTCTCGTGCTCGGCACGGTAGGCAAAGAACGCATGCATGTCGGACGCATTCATGCTTTCGCCCGGCTCGCCACCCACGTCGTTCACCGCCAGCAGCGCCGGCCAGCGGTACAGAGCCGTGTCTTCGAAGCCCTTGGCCATGGCGGGCCCGCTGAGCTGCTGCCAGCGCGCAACCACCTCCAGTACGCGCTCGCGGTTTTCTCCAGCGGCGTCGGGAGCATCCAGCAGCAGGGTTTCGCAGATCGTGTGAAGCACCGGGTGGTCCGCGTCGGGAAGGCGAGCCCGTGCGGCTGACAGCGCCGCATCGATGCGCATGCGATCGGCGGGCGCGGCTCCCTCGGCGTTCACGTAGGTACGGTAGACATCGAGTGCTGCAGTCAGCTCGCGCAACGCCCGCGTGCAGTCGTCCAGCGGCAGCCCGGTGATTTCGGCCAGTCGTTCCGCGACATCCCGCAGCTCGGCAGGGAACAGGTTGTCCAGCACGTCGAGCTTGCAGGTGTAGACGAGCTCATCGAACTCGCGCATGTCGGCCGTCACCCGCCGGAGCAGGTCTTCGAGCCTGTGGTAACCGGAGGGATCGACGAGGAACGAGGATGCGACGCGCATCATCTCGTAGCCGGTGGTTCCGTCGGTCCCCCACGCCTGCGGCAGGTGCTCGTCGGAAGCAAGGATCTTCTCGACGACGGTGTAGCAGCGACCTCGAGCGTGGCTTCGAGATGTCGCCCGGGCGAGCTGCCGGAGGTAGTTCGCCGGGTCGCGCAGTCCGTCGATGTGATCGATGCGCAGCCCGTCGATCCAGCCATTCGCGAGCCAGTCGAGGATGCCGCTGTGGGTTCGCTCGAATACGTCCGGATCCTCGACGCGCACGCCCACGAGGCCGGTGATGTCGAAGAAGCGGCGGTACCCGCTCTGCTCCTGGACGGTGCGCCAGTCAGCGAGTGTGTAGGGCAGGGACGCGAGGAGCGCGGGGGTGACGGCGTCGTGGGCGGCGGCGGAGTCGGGTACGGGGAACCAGTGGTCATGATACTGCAACACGCGCCTGCCATCGCGCTCGGCCAGCTGCAACTCGCCTGCGGCAAGCACCTCCTCCAGAGGGGCCCCCAGGACAGGCAGCAGCAGCCGTCCCGCCTCGGAGTCGACCAGTGGAGTGTCGAACGTGGTGGCGTGGGCCGAAGCCGCGCCGTTCAGCAGCAGGTCCGCCCACCACTCGTTTTCCGCGGACGCGGCCATGTGGTTCGGCACGATATCGAGCAGCACGCCCATGCCGTGTGCGCGCACGACGGCGGCGAGCTCCGCCATTGCTTCGGTCCCGCCAAGCTCGTCGTTGATCCGCGTGGGATCCGTGACGTCGTAGCCGTGCTCACTCCCGGCGGTCGCCTGCGTGACGGGCGACAGGTACAGGTGCGAAATGCCGATCCGCCGGAGCAGCGGCGCGATGTGCGCGGCGTCGCGAAGCGTGAAGGCCTCATGCAGCTGGAGGCGGTACGTCGCGACCGGCGGTTTCATTGAACCGCGACGCTCAGGTGCTCACCGAGGCGATGCAGCAGCGGCAGCGCCTGGCTGGCGCGTGCATCACCGACGTCTGCCCGTGCCCTGGTTTCTGCGAGGGTGTCGCGCACGGTGGCGTAGAACAGGTTCTGTGTCTTCCAGAGATCGACCTCGAAGGGCAGGTTGCGCGCGAGCGTGGCGAGGTCGACGAGCTGCTCGAGCGTGGCCATGTCGTACGGCCGGCTGCGATGCGTCGCAGCCAGGTTCTCGAGCGCGCGTTCGACGACGTAGGAGAGGCCGCTTTCATCGAGCCGGACCTTGAGCTCGGTCGCCTCGCCAAGCAGCGAGCGCGCCCGCTCCAGGTCGATCGCTTCGGCCTCGAAGATGCGCCGCAGCTCGCGGTTGAGCACGAACTCCGCAGCCATTGTGAACGCGCGTGGCAGGGGCAGCCCCATGTCGAGGAGGAAGCGGATCAGCGTCGCGTTCTCGCGGTAGAGCCGCCGGTACGTGCTTTCTGCCTGCCGGACGGGAATGCGCAGCAGATTGAACAGGATCTCGCGCTGGCGATCCGCAAACAGCGACTTGAGCGAGAAGCTGTACTCGGGGAACTCCGCTAGCAGCCGGATGACACCCGTGAGGTCGCCGCTCTCGAAGGAACGGAGCATCTGCCCGGCCAGCGCCTCGTACTCGTTTTCCCCGATGTAGCGGCGGATTCCCCCGGACAGGCTGTGACTGCCGAAATGCAGCAGTGCATACGTCACGATCTCGGACTCGCGCGTGATCTCCGACGAGACACGTGAGCGCCCGACTGCCAGGGTCGCATCACCCGCTTTCTTCTGATCGTGTTGCTCGAGCCCGACACGATACGAATAGATCCGTCCGCCGTGAGGCGTACCCTCGAAGAGCGAGCTGACCGCGTGGTGGGCGGCGACCGCCAGCAGGTCGACACGCTTCGGCAGGACCTGCTCCTCATAGATGCGGCGGCCGTTGCCGGCCTCCGGCACGTTGCTGACTGCCCCCTCGAGCATTTCCATGAGCTGCGGCTCCAGAGGGCGGCCGAACAGGTCGTCCGACAGCTGGGCGACGCGAGCCGCGTACTGCAGCACCTGCACGGTCTCGATGCCGGAGACGTCGTTGAAGAACCAGCCACAGCTCGTGTACATGAGCATGGCATGTCGCTGCAGCTCCATCAGCTCGAGTGTGCGCACCTCGTCCGCGGGAGAGAAGCGGCGCAGCGCATGGCGGGCAAGAAAGGCATCCACGTTGCGCGCGGATCGGTCGAGCACCACCGAGACGTAGTCGTCGCGTGCCTCCCAGGGGTCTCGCAGCAGCTGTGAGGCGTGCTCCTCGAAGTGCGGGGTCACCTCGTCGCGCAGCCAGTCGAGGGCGGCACGCAGCGGCGTGCGCCATGCCTGGTTCCAGCCCGGTACCCCGCCCGTGCTGCATCCGCAGTCGGAGCGCCAGCGCTCCACACCGTGCGCACAGCTCCAGGAGCTGTTCTCCACGATGCGGACCTCGTGCCGCGGTGTGCAGAGCGAGAGGAACTGGCTGTAGTTGGTGAGCGTGAGGGTCGGGTCCTCGTCGATCAGGCGCAGCGCGTAGGCGAGGGCCATGTCGCCGTGACGATGGTGGTGGCCATACGTCTCGCCGTCCGTAGCGATATGCGCAAGCTGCGGCTCGTCGCCGGGGCGCAGCAGCTCACGCATCCGCCCGGCCAGGCGTTCACCGCTGCGCAGCAACCCCTCGAATGCCACGGCGCGCGATGCGGGTCCATCATAGAAGAAGAGGACCATCTCCCGGCCGTTCGGCAGGCGCGCGAGGTACGGCACGCGCGGATCGACGCGACCGCCGCTCACGTCATGCCATTCGCCACCGCTCAGCGCGCGTACGGCCTCTGCCTGATGCGGCGCCAGGACTGTAAAGCGAATCCCGCTTGCGGCCAGGACCTCGAGTGTCGGTGTATCGACCGCGGTTTCCGGCAGCCACATGCCGAGCGGCACGCGGCCGAAGCGGTGACGGAAGTCCTCGATTCCCCAGAGCACCTGGGTTCGCTTGTCGCGGGCATTCGCAAGCGGCAGGATCAGGTGGTTGTACGCCTGCGCCAGTGCGGACCCGTGGCCACCGAAGCGCTCGGCGCTCTGCACGTCGGCGGCGATGATGGACTCGTACGTCTCCGGCGCATGCTGCTCGAGCCACGCGAGGAGCGTGGGACCGAAATTGTAGCTGATGCGTGCGTAGTTGTTGACGATGCGAACGATTCTGCCGGCGCCGTCGAGAATGCGCGAATCGGCGTTGGGCGCATAGCACTCCGCCGTTACGCGCTCGTTCCAGTCGTGGTACGGGTAGGCAGAGTCCTGCAGCTCGATCGCCTCCAGCCACGCGTTCTCCCGCGGCGGCTGGTAGAAGTGGCCGTGGACGCATACGTAGCGGTTCATGCTTCGAGCCCCTCACGCAGAAGCAGAACGGCGGACCACGGCGCCAGCTCCAGGCTGGCGTCTGCGGGCACGACTTCATCGCTGCGCCCGCGTGCGGGGCCCGCTCCAGTGTCGAGCCGGATACGCCATGTGCCTCCGGAGGGCACGGTCGCAGTTGCGGGCATGTCCCCGAAATGGAGGTAAAGCGCGGTTGCGCCGCGGGGAGTGGTGCACGTGACGCGCAGCATCCGGGTCGCGGGATCGACAGCGGTATCGATCTCGTCGAACGATCGAGGCCGTAATTCCTGCAGCTCGCGGCGGATCGCCAGGAGCTCGCGGTACAGAGCGAGCCGCGCCGCGTGCTCACCTGTTTCGCGCAGTGACCAGTTCAGCACGGCAGACTCGAAGGTTCCGCCGGCCTGCGGATCCGGCGGGTCGTCGGCCCAGCCGAAGCCGGCGAACTCCTCGGTGCGCCCGCGGCGCACGGCTGCCACCAGCTCCTCATCGGTGTGGCTCACGAAATAGGGGAATGGTGTCTCCGCGCCATACTCTTCGCCCATGAACAGCAGCGGCGTGAACGGAGAGAGCAGCAGTGCGGCCGCCGCCAGCTGGTTCTGCTCCCGTGTCAGCTGCCCCGCCAGCCGGTCGCCAAGCATGCGGTTGCCGATCTGATCGTGATTCTGAATGAACGTCACGAAGCTCGCCGGCGCGACGTCGTTCGCTGCGGCTCCATGACGACGCCGGCGGTACCCCGAGTACTCGCCGGCATATACGTAGCCGCGCCCGTATGCCCGGGCGAGATGCTCGATGCCGCCGTAGTCCTGGTAGTAGCCGTCACGCTCGCCTGTGAGCAGCGAATGGAGCGCGTGGTGAAAATCGTCCAGCCACTGCGCATCCATGCCCAGGCCAGCGTGCTGCACGCTACGGAGCACGCGCGGATCGGCGAGGTCGCTTTCGGCGATGAGCACGACCTGCCGGTCGAGCTCCTCCGACCGGGCGTGCACGCGATCCGCCAGCTCACGGAGGAACGGGTACGCAGAGGTGTCCACGATCGCGTGGATCGCGTCCAGGCGTAATGCGTCGATACGGTACTCGTCGATCCACTGCAACGCGGACTCGATGAAGAACGCACGCACGTGATCGGAGTCCGGCCCGTCGAAATTGAGTGCGTCGCCCCAGGGCGTGTTGTAGCGGTCGGTGAAGTATGGTCCGAATCGGGAGAGGTGATTGCCTTCGGGCCCGAGGTGGTTGTACACGACATCGAGACAGACGCCGAGCCCTTCCCGGTGACAGGCATCGACGAAGCGCTTGAGGGCGTCCGGTCCACCGTAGCTGTTCTGCACGGCGAATGGATGCACGCCGTCGTAGCCCCAGTTGCGCGTGCCGGCAAACTGCGAGAGGGGCATCAGCTCGATGACCGTGATCCCCAGCTCGCGCAGCTCGGCAAGTCTGCCGGCAGCGGCGTCCAACGTTCCCTCTGGTGTGAAGCTGCCTGCGTGCAGCTCGTAGAGGACGTAGCTCTCGAGCGGAAGTCCGCTCCACCCGCTGCTGGTCCATGCGAACGTCGTGGGCTGGACAGCGGACAGACCGTGCACTCCATCGGGCTGCCAGCGGGTCGCGGGGTCCGGCAGCACATCGTCCCCGTCGAGCCGGAAGCCGTAGCGCTGGCCGGCCCGGATATCCGGGAGCGTAGCCGTGAAGTAGCCGTTGTCGTCACGCGCCATTGCGTGCGTGCGGCGGAGTGGCCCATCCAGCACCAGCGCCATCGAGTGGACGGCGGGTGCCCATACGCAGAATGTCGCGCGTGGGCCATCCAGCCGGGCGCCCAGGGGCAGTGGAGGACGCGGCGTCACAGGCGCTCCGGCGGGTGCGTCGACAGCAGGGTGGCGGAACGCCGGGTGTTCACGCGCCCTCCGGTCTGCGCTTGAGCACCAGGGTCGCGAGGGGTGGCAGCGTGAGGGTGATCGATCGGAGCTGACCGTGTGACGGCAAGGGCGTCGCTTCGACGCCACCAAAGTTGCCGACACCACTGCCGCCGTACTCGACGGCATCGCTGTTGAGGATCTCCTGCCAGAACCCGATAGCCGGCACACCGAGCCGGTAGTTTTCACGCGTGATGGGAGTGAAGTTGCACACCACGAGCAGCGTGTCTGCCGGGTCGGGTCCGCGGCGCATGTAGCTGAGCACGCTGTTGGCGCTGTCGTGCATGTCGATCCAGCGGAAGCCCTCATGCGAGAAGTCCAGCGCATGTGCGGCGGGTTCCTCGCGGTACATGCGATTCAGGTCGGCGACCCAGCGACGCATGCCATCGTGATGCGGATACTGGAGCAGGTGCCAGTCGAGCGACGATTCGTGGCTCCACTCCCGGCCCTGCGCGAACTCACCGCCCATGAACAGGAGCTTCTTGCCCGGCTGCGTGAACATGTACCCGTAGAGCAGCCGCAGATTCGCGAACCGCTGCCATTCATCGCCGGGCATGCGGTCGAGAAGCGAGCCCTTGCCGTGCACCACCTCGTCGTGCGAGAGCGGGAGCACGAAGTTCTCGTTGAAGGCGTACACCATCCGGAAGGTCAGCTCACCGTGGTGGTAGCGCCGGTGGATCGGGTCGTGGCGGATGTACTCGAGCGTGTCGTGCATCCAGCCCATGTCCCACTTCATGCCGAAGCCGAGCCCACCGACATACACCGGTCGTGACACCATGGGCCATGCCGTCGACTCCTCGGCGTACGTCTGCACGTCCGGGTGCGCGCCGTACACGTCGGAGTTCAGCCGCCGGAGGAACTCGATCGCCTCGAGGTTCTCGCGACCGCCGAACGTGTTGGGGATCCACTCGCCTTCCTTGCGCGAGTAGTCGAGGTACAGCATCGACGCGACGGCGTCGACCCGCAGCCCGTCGACGTGGTACTCGTCGAGCCAGAAGCGTGCGCTGCTGAGGAGGAAGCTGCGGACCTCGTTGCGCCCATAGTTGAAGATGTAGCTGCTCCAGTCCGGGTGAAATCCCTGGCGCGGATCGGCGTGTTCGTAGAGGTGCGTGCCGTCGAAGTAGGCGAGGCCGTGCTCGTCGCCGGGAAAGTGGGACGGCACCCAGTCCAGGAGGACGCCGATGTCGTGCTGGTGCAGGAAATCGATGAGATACATGAAGTCCTGCGGCGTGCCGAACCGCGACGTCGGCGCGAAGTAACCGGTGGTCTGGTAACCCCACGACCCGTAGAACGGATGCTCCATGACCGGCAGGAACTCGACGTGGGTGAACCCCATGGTCGTCACGTACTCGACCAGCCGGGGCGCAAGCTCGCGGTAGCCGAGGAAGCGACCGTGCTCCGCGGGCCGCATCCAGGAGCCGAGGTGCACCTCGTAGATCGAGATCGGCGCCCCGAGTGCATTGCGGTCGCGGCGCTGCTGCATCCAGCGGTCGTCACCCCAGTCGTACCCGAGGGTCGTCACGATGGACGCGGTGCGGGGAGGCATCTCGTGCAGAAAGCCGAACGGATCCGCCTTCTCGACGCGGTAGCCGTGGTGCTGTGAGATGATGTGATACTTGTACGTCGTTCCGGGTCCGATGCCATCGATGAAGCCGGCCCAGATCCCGGAGACACCAACCGGTTCCAGCACGACCTCGCCCGGTCTCCAGTCGTTGAAGTCCCCGAACACGGAAACCGACCGCGCATTCGGCGCCCATACGGCGAAATGAGTGCCTTCCGCGCCATTCATGCTTCCGACGTGCGCGCCCAGCCGGCGGTAGAGCTGGTTGTGCGTGCCCTCGTTGAACAGGTACAGGTCGTGTTCCGAGATGAATGTCTCTGTCATTCCTGCTCCTCGCTTGAGGCGGTGTGGCGCGCCTCGGCGATGGCTTCGAGTCGCTCGTTGACGTCAGCACGGTGAAGTACGCCAGGGAACGGGTAGCGGAACCTGCGCCGCCAGTTCGGTCGCGTTTCCGGGCCGGTCCCGGGCACGTTCTGCGGCTCGGGCTCCAGCCATAGATCCTCCAGCCCGACGAGCACGATGGCGGCGGGGCCGGATGCCAGCCGTTCGAGCAGTGCGTCCAGGATGGGTGCGGGATCTTCGGCCTTTGCGGCCCGTTCCGACAGGTGCACATGGCGCGCCAGTGCCGAGCGCAGCCGCGCCCGCTGCGTCCGGGCGGCTTCCTCGCCGCTCTCTTCGAGCAGTCCGAGGTCGCGCATGTCGCCGATGTCGCGCCCCTGCCAGAATCCGGTGAACGTCGGCATGTCGTGCGTGTTCAGCGAGGCAGCGCTGCGGCGAGGCGGCGCTGTCATGGGCGGTCTGGCCTCGGGATTCACCTCGTACTGCACCACGAACATCCGGTGGATCGCATGGCGTTCCATGCGGCGTCGCACGGATTCGGCGACGGTACCGAGGTCCTCACCGACGATGGCGCCGTGCGCACGCATGGATTCCAGGGTGAGCACCGCGAACATCTCGTCTTCGGGGTAGCGCACGTAGACGCCTTCGGTGGGCGGCAGCCCGCTCGGAATCCAGTACAGCCGGTGCAGCGACATGACGTGGTCGAGCCGCAGCACGCTGGCGTGGCGGAACTGCTGGCGCAGCGCTGCAGCGAGGTAGGCGTAACCGTCGGCGCGCAGGGCATCGGGATCCATCGGCGGGAACCCCCAGTCCTGGCCACCGCTGAACAGCACGTCCGGTGGTGCGCCGGCGGACGCATCGGTGGCGAAGATCTCGCGGTAGCGCCAGGTGTCGTAGCTGTCCGGATGCACACCGAGCGGCATGTCGAGGTACAGACCGGCCGCTTCGCGATCCGCCGAGATCGCGCCGAGCTGTCGCTCTGCCGCCCACTGCACGAAGGCATGGTAGCGGGCGCTCGCAGGATCAGGATCGTCGTCACGGATGCGCCCGTCGCGCAACCGCGCGGGCCACTCCCGCCAGCCGGTCCGCAGCCGGTCACCGGTTGCGCGAAACCGCGCATAGTCGCTCACGTCGGGACGCGCCGCGAACGCGGCTGCGTCGGGATCGCCGTCGGGTGCGAGCAGGCGATCGGCGACCGGCTGAAGCAGTCGGCGATGAACAGCGGCCGCAGCACGGTAATCGACGTAGCCGGACCGGATGCACTCTCCAAGCTCGGCGTGGGCATCATTGCGGGGCATGGCAGCGAACGGCGCCGGATCGACGTACAGCTCGTTCCAGAAGAGGCGGCTGGCCGGCGAGTACGGGCTCGGGTCGAGCGGTGCGTCGAGAAACGCGGCATGGATCGGCAGCGTCGCGACCAGGGCGGCTCCGCGCCTGCGCATGCCGCGCGCAAGCTCGTGCAGCTCGGTGTACGAGCCGTGACAGGTGCCCTCGCGCGCAAGCGCATAAACGGGTGCGAAGACGCCCCACTGCAGCCCGTCGACCGTGTACGCCTGGCGAGGTGCCGACAGGATCCACGCAAGGTGCTCGGTCGTTCCTGCGTCGATCCGGAGCACGTGCCGGCCGAGCGGCAGACGCTCGCGCAGATGGATGGTGCCGCGACCGTTGCGCAGGCCGATATCCCAGGTGCGCAGCTCGCCATCCTCCGTTTCCAGCGTGCAGCGCGCGCTGCGTGCGCCTCGTCCGGCGCGCAGCGTTACGCGCGGCATACGTCCGTCCCAGGCGACGACGACCGGCTCGATCGCCTGCTGCGACTGAACTCTTTCGCGATCCCTGAGCGCGTCGCGGACGTCCGCGATCGACTCGACCGGTGCCCTGCGCGCCCGGAGCGCTCCGAGCAGCGCCTCGTCATGCGCGTGGCGACGCCGTCCTTCGCCGTCCGTGTACGAGGACTGTACTCCCCAGGCACGCGCGAGCCGGCGGAGCAACTGCCGATCCGAGGGGCGCCGCGTCATTTCTGCAGCAGCTGCCGCACCGCGAGCAGCGGAATGGCAGCCCAGGCGGGCCGGTTGTTCATCTCGTATGCGAGCTCGTAGACGGCCTTCTCCAGCAGGTAGGCGTCCAGCAGGATCTCGATCTCTGCGCGCGTGGGCGGCAGCAGTGGCGTGTCGCCCATGGTCTCGAGGTACTGCTGGAGGAAGCCGGTCGCGACGGCATGGTACCAGCTCTCGCCGAAGGCAATGCGCGCAACGCGCTCGTGCGTAGCCGTGATATCCGCGTCCAGCATGCTGGAGTGCGCCGCGTAATGATACGACCGCAGCATCCCTGCGACGTCGCGCAATGGCGAGCGCTTGATGCGCCGCTCGCTCAACGGCCGCGCGGGCTCACCTTCGAAATCCGTGATGACGAAGTCGCGACCGGTGAACAGCACCTGGCCGAGGTGATAATCGCCGTGCGTGCGGATCCGCTGGCCATGCAGCTTGCCGTCGATGATCCGGCGGAAGCGGCCGAGCAGGCGTTCCTCGAGGTCGAGGATCACGGTGGCGTCCCTGCGCGCCCCCTCCGGCAGCCGCTCCAGCTGGGATTGCAGCAACTGCAGTGTTCGCCCGGTCAGGTTCCGCATCGACTGATAGAGGGAGCGCTGATAGAACATCGTGAACGACTCGGGCGCGAAGGCGTCGCTGCGCGTGTCGCTGCCGAGCGTCATGTGCAGCTCTGCAGTACGCTGCCCGAGCAGGCGGGCGCGCTCGAGCGCGGTGCCGGCGAGCTCCCGGTCCTCCTGCGGGAGCTCCGTGCCGGCAGCGGAATCGAGCAGTGCGGCCGTGGTGACCGCCTCACGGGCGAGTGGCCCCGTCGCGCGCGTCGCGGCACGCTCGTACGCCTCGGCGACCGCGTCCACCGTGAGTCCCCACGCATCCCCCTCGTTGGGTACGAACTCCTGCAGCACCGCGAGGGTGCGGGCCTTGCCATCGCGCCGGTACTCGATTGCCCCTGCCACGCGCGGAGCGTACGGGAAGTTGCGCTCGCTGAGGAAGCGACCGATCTCCAGGTCCAGGCTTTCACCATCTTCCAGGCGTCGGAACACCTTGAGCACGAACGTGTCGCCGAAGCCGATCGACGTGTTCGACTGCTCTGCAGAGAAGAGGCGGCTTTCCTCGGGCATCCCCCGCTCGCGCAGCAGGCCGCGCAGCACGGGCGTCCGAATCCCCACGAGCTCTCCATGCCTGCCGCGGGCGCGGCGCCGGTTGACGATCAGGTCGAGAAGCGCGAGGTGTGTGGCGGGCAGCGTGAGCGCATCCACGATGCGACGGGTCTCGCCCTCGATCGTCGCGAGCGAGGCGCGACGTACAGCGTCCGACGATCCCTGGGTCAGCGCGAGCGGCACAACGTAGTCGTCCGCATCATGCTCGATGTAGTCGACATGGACGATCGCGATTTCGGCCGTCTCGTCCCGGTCACGGAGCGGCAGCGTCAGGCGATCGGGAATGATCACGCCCCGAACCTTGCGCGCCTTGCCCTGGAACCAGCGAGCCTCCTGCATCTGCTCGCTCACCACCGGCAGGAGCCCGAGTCGTTCCGCGCCGTCGATTGCGCCGGCGAGACCGGTGGTGGGCAGGGCGATGCCGGGCAGCTCCGAGGAGAGAGGAACGGCCGTCTCCGCACGCGGCGAAAGCAGGGAAAACCAGTAGAAGCCGTGTGGCCCGAGCGTGAGCACGTACGGCTCGGTGCCGATCGGCGGAAACTCCGAGCGGCCGAACAGCTCCACGGGGATCGAGCCGCGCACGTGCGAAAGGTCGAGCTGTACGTACTGGGAGAAACGCGACAGGTTCGCAATCACGAAGATGCACTCGTCGTCGTAGCGCCGGATGAACGCGAGCACCTTGCGGTTCTCCGGGTAGAGGAACTCGATCGTCCCCCTGCCGAACGCCTTGAATCGCTTGCGCAACGCAATCAGGCGTCGCGTCCACCAGAGCAGCGAGCTCGGATTCGCCTGCTGCGCCTCCACGTTCACCGTCTCGTAGTGGTACTCGGGATCCACGATGACGGGGAGGTAGAGGCGCTGCGGGTTGGCCCGCGAGAAGCCTGCGTTCCGGTCCGGTGACCACTGCATGGGAGTGCGCACGCCGTTGCGGTCACCGAGATAGATGTTGTCGCCCATCCCGATCTCGTCGCCGTAGTAGAGCACCGGTGTGCCCGGCAGTGAGAACAGCAGCGCGTTCATCAGCTCGATCTTGCGGCGGTTGTTGCCGAGCAGCGGCGCCAGACGGCGACGGATCCCGAGGTTGATACGCGCCTGGGGATCGTTCGCGTATACGCGGTACATGAAATCCCGCTCCTCGTCGGTCACCATCTCGAGCGTCAGCTCGTCATGGTTCCTGAGGAACGTCGCCCACTGGCAGTTCTCGGGGATCGGCGGCGTCTGACGAAGGATGTCGATGATGGGGAAGCGATCCTCCATCTGGATCGACATGAAGAGGCGGGGCATGACGGGGAAGTGGAAGTTCATGTGACACTCGTCCCCATCCCCGAAGTAGGGCACCGTCTCTTCCGGCCACTGGTTGGCCTCTGCGAGCAGCATCCGGTTCTCGAAGTTGGCATCGAGATGCGAGCGCAGCTTCTTCAGGAAGTCGTGCGTTTCCGGCAGGTTCTCGCAGTTGGTACCTTCGCGCTCGTACAGGTACGGGATCGCATCCAGCCGCATTCCATCGACGCCCATGCGGAACCAGTAATCCATCACGCGGAAGATGGCCTGGTGCACTGCCGGGCTGTCGTAGTTGAGATCAGGCTGATGCGAGTAGAAGCGGTGCCAGAAGTACTGCTTCGCCACCGGATCCCACGCCCAGTTGGAGCTTTCGAAATCCTTGAAGATGATGCGGGCCTCCCGGTACTTCTCCGGGGTGTCGCTCCACACGTAGAAGTCGCGCGCGACGGAGCCGGGCCTGGCACGGCGAGCCCGCTGGAACCAGGGGTGCTGATCGGACGTGTGATTGATGACCAGCTCGGTGATCACGCGCAGGTCGCGCTTGTGCGCTTCCTTCAGGAAGCGGCGGAAATCGGCCATGACGCCGTACGCCGGATGCACGCTCGTGTAGTCGGCGATGTCGTAGCCGTCGTCGCGCCAGGGGGACGGGTAGAAGGGCAGCACCCAGAGCGCGGTTACACCCAGCTCCTGCAGGTAGTCGAGCTTTTCGGTGAGCCCCGCAAAGTCGCCCATGCCGTCACCGTCACTGTCGGCGAAGGCGCGGACATGAAGCTCGTAGATGATGGCGTCCTTGTACCAGAGCGGGTCCGTCGGTGCCTGGGTGCGTCGTCTAGGCATGCGGCGGTCCCTCCTCGAGTGGCTCCAGTCTCATGATGTGAACCGGCCCGGCGGCCGGGTTCAGCTCCACGAAGTTCCACGCACCCTGCCAGGAGTAGCGCGCGCCGGTCAGCAGGTCGTGCGCGAGGTAGGGCGACGCCTCCGGCAGTCCGAGCTGCTCCAGCGGCAGCTCCACCCAGCCTGCCTGTGTCCAGTTCGGGTCCAGGTTGACGACGACGAGCACCACGTTTCGGCCATCCAGGCTCTGCTTGGTGTACGCGAGCAACTGGTCGTTGTCGATGCGGTGGAAGCGCAGCGTCCGATTGGTGTGCAGCGCGGGGTTTTCGCGCCGGATCGTGTTCACCCGGGCGATGAAGTCGCGCAGGCTGTCCTCTCGCTCCAGGTCCCAGTCGCGCAGCTGGTACTTCTCGGAGTCCAGGTACTCCTCGCTGCCTTGCTCACGCGGCGTGTGCTCCATCAGCTCGAAAGCGGGTCCGTAGATGCCGTAGTTGGACGACAGCGTTGCGGCCAGGGCAAACCTGGTGATGAATACGGACCTGGCGCCGCTCTGCATCTGTTCTGTCAGGATATCGGGCGTGTTCGGCCAGAAGCTGGGCCGGAAGTACTCGATCACCTCCGTCTGCGTCAGCTCCGTCATGTACTCGATGAAATCCTGTTTGGTGTAGCGCCATGCAAAGTAGGTGTAGGACTGCGTGTAGCCGAGCTTGGCGAGGCGATACATGATGCGCGGGCGCGTGAACGCCTCGGACAGCAGGACGAGATCCGGAAACTCCGCCTTCAGCCGGGTGATCGTCCATTCCCAGAAGGCGAAGGCCTTGGTGTGCGGATTGTCGACCCGGAAGGTTCGAATGCCCTGCTCGATCCAGAAGCGGAAGACACTCTCGAGCTCCTCCCAGAGCGACTGCCAGTCCTCGGACTCGAAATCGAATGGATAGATGTCCTGGTACTTCTTCGGCGGATTCTCCGCATACTGCATCGTTCCGTCCGGTCGTTTGCGGAACCACTCCGGGTGCTCGCGCAGGTACGGATGATCGGGCGAGGCCTGGAACGCGATGTCGAGGGCGAGCTCGATGCCGCGGTCACGCGCGGCAGCCACGAGCGCACGGAGGTCGTCGAGCGTGCCGAGCTCGGGGTGGATGGCCTTGTGGCCGCCCTCCGCGGCGCCGATCGCCCAGGGGCTGCCCAGGGCGCTGTCCCCACCGACCTCCCGGTTGTTGGGCCCTTTGCGCCGGGTCCGGCCGATCGGATGGATCGGCGGCAGGTACAGCACGTCGAAGCCGAGCTCCGCGACGTAGTCCAGCTGGTCGATCACGTCGCGCAGGGTCCCATGGCGGCCCGCGGGCCCGGTGGAGCGGGGAAACAGCTCGTACCACGCGCTGAAGTTTGCGCGCGGCGTGTCCACGACGACCGGCAGCTCGCGGTGGTAGCGGGTCGCGTGGTCGAGATCCGGGTAGCGCGACACGATGCGCTGGAGCCGATCCGCGGCGGCCGTCCTTAGCCGCGTGTCGAGGTCCCCGGTGCGCAGTGACTGCGCCGCTGCGATGAGCGTTTCACGATCGCGCTCCCCCGCGCGCCGGGCCGCAGCTTCCACGATCCCGGCGCCGATCTGCAGGTCGACGTCGACGTCCTGGCCGGCCGCGATGCGCTTCTCGAGGTCGCGCCGCCAGGTCTTGAACGGGTCGACCCAGGCCACGAGGCCGTACAGGTAGCGTCCGAGCCGGTCGACCGTGAAGCTGCCGCGCCAGCGGTCATTGACCAGCGCCTCCATGTCGATACCGCGCCAGCTGCGCTGGCTCTCGTGTCGCCAGACCAGCCGCGCGGTCAGGGCGTCATGCCCGTCAGCGAAGATGTCGGCTTCCACGACGACCGGCTCGCCGATCACACGCTTGATCGGGAAGCGGCCGCAGTCGATTTCCGGTTGAACCCCCTCGATCACCACACGCCGGCGCCCGTCGCCGGCCTCCCGTTGTCCCGTTCGTGCTGGCATCCCGCTCCGCGCTGATTATCAGTGTGCGGCCCGCGTGCCGGGCCGGACGGACCGCCTCTGCAAAAAGCTTGCAGGGTGGTAGATTAGCCGCGTTTCCGCCCTTCATCCTTCGTGCCCGGAGGTCGCATTGCGTCGCTGGATCACCGCCGCGCTGCTCGTGCTCTGTCTGCCGGCAGGAGCCCGCGCGCAATCCGAAAGACCGTTCGGCACGCTCCGCGAGCAGGCAGAGCTGCGCCAGTCGTGGCTGGAGGCCCGGCTGGAACGGGTGCTGCCGCGGCTGATGCGCGAGCAGGGCGTGGACATGTGGGTGATCCCGGTTCGCGAGTACAACGAGGACCCGGTGTTCTGGTCGATCGTCTCACCAACGACGATGGCAGCGCGCCGGCGCACCATCTACGTCTTTCACGATCGGGGCGAAGAGCATGGCATCGAGCGGCTGGCGATCGGAGGGACGTCGCAGGGCGGGCTCTACGAGGTGATCCGCGACCCGGACGCCGCCATCGGCAGCGCGGGCGCGATGCGACGCGCGGCGGAGCCGTTCGGCCCCGAGCAGTGGACGCTGCTGACGCGTGTGGTCGAAGCGCGCAACCCGGAGCGGATCGCCGTCAACGCCTCCGCGACGCACGCCTTTTCCGATGGTCTCACGGCGGGCGAGTGGGAACAGATGGAGCGTGCACTGGGGCCCTTCGCGGACCGCGTGGTGCGCCGTGAGCTGCTGCCGCTCCGTTTCATCGAGGAGCGGCTGCCCGAGATGCTCCCGACGTACCGAACGATGCAGCAGCAGGTGCACGCGCTGATCGCCGAGATGTTTTCCGAGCGCGTGATCACGCCCGGAGTCACACGCACGGAGGACGTCGTGTGGTGGTGGCGCCAGCGCCTGAACGATCTCGGGCTGGAGACATGGTTTCAGCCCTCCATCACGGTGCAGCGCCGGGGCGTGGAAATGAGTGACTCTGCGAATCCGGTGATCGTGCGCGGCGACCTGCTGCACTGCGACGTCGGTCTCACCGTCTACGGGCTCAATACGGACACGCAGCACATGGGCTACGTCCTGCGGGAAGGGGAGAGCGAGGCACCCGCGGGGCTGCAGGCAGCACTGCGCAACGCAAACCGGCTGCAGGACCTGCTGCTGGACGAGATGCACCCCGGCCGCACCGGCAACGAGGTGCTGGCACGCACGCTCGAGCGGATGCGGGAGGAGGGGATCGACGGCACCGTCTATACCCATCCGATCGGCGATCACGGCCACGGCGCCGGCCCGACCATCGGGCTCTGGGACCGCCAGGAGGGGGTGCCCGGCCGTGGCGAGGTTACGCTCGTGCCGAACACATGGTTCTCCATCGAGCTGCAGGCTACGACACCGGTGCCGGAATGGGGCAACCAGCCGGTCCGGATGGCGCTGGAGGAGGAAGCGCACCTGGACGGCAAAGGCGAGCGGCACTGGGTCCTGGCGCGGCAGGAACGCTTCCACCTCGTGCACTGATCGGCGAAATCGGATAGCTTCACGCCATGTCGTCACGTACCGAAGGCCAGGTTTTCAGCGGTGAGTCGCTTGCCGCTCGGTATGCCAGCTTCGTCAAGCTGCCGCATACGCTGTTTGCGCTGCCGTTTGCCGGGGTGGGTGCTCTGCTCGCCTCGTACGAGCACGTCGATCGGCTCCGTGTCGGGACCGTGCTGTGGATCGTGATCGCGTTCACGGCGGCGCGCTTTGCGGCAATGGGCTTCAACCGCATCGTCGATCGCCGCTGGGACGCGCTGAACCCGCGGACGGCAGGACGCGAGCTGCCGAGCGGGCGGCTCACGCTGAACCAGGCGCGTGCGGCCGTCGTCGTGGCATCAGCGGTGTTCGTCGCGGCGGCGTGGCTGCTCAACCCGCTCTGCGGGATGCTCTCACCGATCGCGCTCGGCTGGATCTTCTTCTACTCGTACGGCAAGCGCTTCACCGCGGGCGCGCACCACATCCTCGGGCTGGCGCTCGGGATTGCGCCCGTCGGCGCCTTTCTCGCCGTAGCGGGGACCTGGCCGGAGCCGTGGTACGGGCTGCCGCTTCTCGCGGCCACCGTCATGTTCTGGGTCGCGGGCTTCGACGTGATCTATGCCGTGCAGGACCTCGACTTCGACCGCACGCACGGCCTGCACTCGATTCCGGCCCGCCTCGGTGCGCGCGGTGCGTTCGGCCTCGCACGGCTGTTCCACGCGATCGCGGCCGCGATCTTCCTCGCGATCGGCATCTTCCAGCTGTTTCCGGTCGGCAGACTGTACCTCGTCGGGGTCGCTGTCGTGGTCATGCTGCTGCTGCACGAGCACCGGGCGGTGCGCGGTGCGGAGAGCGGCAGGCTCGACCTGGCCACCGTAGACCGGGCGTTCTTCCACACGAACGTGGCCGTCTCGATGTCGCTCTTCGCCTTCACCCTGGCAGACCGGCTCGCGCTGGTGGCTGCGGGCTGACATGGCCGGCGATCCGTCCGTAACCCTCGCCATGACCGGCGCGTCCGGGGCACCGTACGCGGTTCGATTGATGCGCGCGCTCAATGAGGCCGACGTGCCCGTGGGTCTCATCGTGTCGCGTACCGGCTGGCGCCTGCTCGCAGAGGAGCTGGGCATCAGCAGCGAGGCGGAACTGCGGGCGGCGAGTGGACCGTGGCGGCGTGTCGTGCTGTACGGCGACGACGACCGCGGTGCGACCCCCGCGTCCGGGTCGGCGCCCTCCCGCGGGATGGTCGTCTGCCCGTGCTCGATGGGGACACTCGCCAGCATCGCACAGGGCACGACGCGCTCGCTGATCGAACGCTCCGCGGACGTCGCGCTGAAGGAGCGCCGTCGGCTGATCCTGGTTCCGCGCGAGACGCCATACTCCGCGATCCACCTCGAGAACATGCTCCGTCTCACCCATGCCGGGGCGACGATTCTGCCGGCGTCACCGGGCTTCTACCACCGGCCCGAGCGCATCGAGGACCTCATCGATTTCGTGGTGGGGCGGATCCTGCAGCACCTCGGCATCGAGCTGGCCGTAGGGCCACGCTGGAAGTCGGGCGAGGTGGCACCCGGCACGGACTGAGCGGCATGCGCATCGGCATCATCTCCGACACACACGGGCTGCTCCGACCCGAAGTGTTCACCCACTTCGAGGGCGTAGAGCACATCCTGCACGCGGGCGATATCGGTCCGCTGTCACTGCTGACCGAGCTGGAGGCAATCGCACCGGTGACGGCCGTCTGGGGGAACACGGACGGGCTCGACGTGCGGAATGCGGTGCCCGAGGTGGGGGAGCTCGAGCTCGCCGGTCGCCGCGTGGTCGTGACGCACGGCCACCAGCTCGGCTCTCCAACGCCTGGTGCGCTGCAGCTCACGCATGCGGGCGCCGACATCATCGTGTACGGGCACACGCACCGGCCGACAAAGCGCGAGGTCGACGGATGCCTGGTGCTGAACCCGGGTGGTGCGGGTGCGCCGCGGTTCGGCCTGCGTCCTTCGCTGATGCTGCTGCGCATCGAGGACGACGAACTGCGCACGGAGCTGATCGAGCTGTAGCCCTCGATCTACTGTCCTTCTAGAACATCCCCGGTGCGGTCTGCGGCCTGGACGTGCCCGGCACGTCGGCCCAGACCCGCTCCCGCTCGTGCGGCCTGAGCCGGAACCACCTGGCGAGAAGCAGGATCTCGGCGGCCTGCGTGGGGCGGATGCGGTTCATGCCGTACTCGCGCCGCTGGAAGATCCGGCCTGCGTGCTCGAGGATGCGGTCGCGCTCTGCGGGGGAGCGGGGTGCAGGGTGCTCGGCGTGTATCGCACCGCGGCGCACGATGTACACGCGCTCGTCCATCCCGCTGTATCCCTGCGGCTGGTAGACGAACGTGAGCGAGTCGATCAGGCCGCGCAGCGCGACCAGCTCGTCTCGCGCCACCTCGAGCCGGGTTGCGCGGTCGCGCAGGTCTGCTGCGTACTCGAACTGCATGCGACGCACCGCGTCTTCCATCCGCGCGCGCAGCAGCGCCAGCGGTGTGTCGACGTCTCCGTCCAGGAAGCGGCGCGCAAGCTCGACCTGTTCCCGGTACTCCGTGCGGTTGCAGCGTGCTGCGCAGGGCGCCAGGCACTTGTGCACCTCCCCGCGCATGCAGAGCGGTGCCCGCTCCACCGAGCCGAACAGGTCGGTCTGCTCCGCGAACAGCATCGGAGTCGACGGCTTGCAGTCACGCAGCTCGAGCAGGTCCCGCACCTCGCGCAGCATGCTGCGCACGCGCTCGCGTCCACGAAACGGGCCATAGTACTGCGCGGCATCGTCGCCCACCTCACGGGCGATCACGAGCCGGGGCGCCTGCTCACGCGTGATCTTGACGAAGCAGAATGCGCGGTCGCGCTTGTGCTCGACGTTGTAGACGGGGCGTGCGTGCTGGATCCGTCGCATCTCCGTCAGCAGCGCCGCGAACTCGCTCGGCACGTAGTCCCACTCGATGCGGTGGGTGTGACGGATGATCTCGTGTCCCTTCTCGTCGGGGGTGCAGCGGAAGTAGGAGAGCAGGCGGCCGCGCACACGGATCGACTTGCCGACGTACAGCAGCTGATCGCCCGGCCCGATCATGCGGTACACGCCGGGCCGGTTCTCGGCGCGGGCACGCACGTCGGATCGGAGCTCGTCCGCGGGGCGGGGGCGCTGCGCGATCAGCATGTGCGCACGTTATGCAGGACGGCCGCCGCGGTCCAGCCCGTCAGCGCTGGCAGACGGGGCAGTAGAACGCGGATCGATTCGTCAGCACGACACGGCGAATCGGCGTGCCGCACACCAGGCACGGCTCACCGGCGCGGTCGTACACGCGCAGCCACTGAACGAACCCGCCGCTCTCGCCGAACGCGTCGCGATAGTCGCTGATCGTGGTGCCGCGGCTGGCGATGGACTCGTTCAGGACGTCGCGCAGGTGTTCGCGCAGGGAGGCAGCTTCCCGGCGCGTGATCCGGTGCGAACGCCGCGTCGGCCGGATGCCGGCGCGGAACAGCGCCTCGTTCGCGTAGATGTTGCCGACGCCCGCCACCTTGCGCTGGTCCAGGAGCAGGTTGCGGATCGGCGTAATGGAACCGCGCGTGAGTGCGCGGAGCGCCTCGGCCGTGAACTCGTCACCGAGCGGCTCGAGTCCCAGCTCCGCATCGCGCTTCTGCCAGCCCTCCGCGTCACGCAGGTCGAGGCGGCCGAAGCGCCGCGCGTCATCGTACAGGATGGCGCGGCCATCATCCAGCTCGAAGCGCACGGCGACGTGTCGCATCTCGGCGGCCCGCGGTGCGTCCGTCGTGACGACGCGGCCGGTCATGCCGAGGTTGATCACAAGTCGGAGATCACCCTCGAAGACGAGTATCACGTTCTTGCCGCGCCGCGCGACATCTGCGATCCGGCGCCCGCGCAGGCGCGCCGCGAGCGTTCTCGGGGTCAGCCCCGGGGCGAGCACGTCCTCGTGACGGACCGACACGCCGGTCACCTGCGCACCGGGCAGTCGCGTGCGCAGCGTGCGGACAATGGTCTCCGCTTCAGGCAGCTCCGGCACTGCGCGCGAGCTCCCGCCAGCCGATGTCGCGGCGGTACTGCCGCCCCGCGAACGTGATGGATTCTGCCGCTGCCCGGCTGCGCTCGGCCGCTTCTGACAACGTCGGGGCTACGGCGGTCACGGCGAGCACACGGCCCCCGTCCGTCAGGAGCCTGCCGTCGACCCTCCTCGTGCCGGCATGGAAGACGAAGACGTCGTCGGCATCCTCGAACGTCGCGGGGACGTGGATCTCGTCGCCCCGCCGCGGGCGATCCGGATACCCGGCGGCGGCCAGCACCGTGGTGAGCGCTGCTGCATCCTTCCACGCCGGCGTCACGCCGGCGATGCTGCCGCCCCGCGCAATGGCCAGCATGGGCTCGAGCAGTGACGAGGCCATGAGAGGCAGCACGACCTGCGTCTCCGGGTCGCCGAAGCGCGCATTGAACTCGACGACTCTGGGGCCTTCGTCCGTGATCATCAGGCCCGCGTACAGCAGTCCGCGGAAGGGGTGGCCCTCTGCCGCCATTGCGGCCAGCGTCGGGCGGAGGATCTCCTGCTGGACGCGCTCGAGCAGTGGCGCGGTGGCGAGCGAAACCGGAGCATAGGCACCCATGCCGCCGGTGTTCGGCCCGCGGTCACCCTCGCCCAGCCGCTTGTGATCCTGGGATGGGAGAAGCGGCAGCGCGTGCTCGCCGTCGCACAGCGCGAACACGGAAAGCTCCTCGCCCTCCATGAACTCCTCGACGACGATGGTGTGACCGGCGCTCCCGAATGCGTCCGTCTGCAGCATCTCGCGCGCGGCTTCGACCGCCTCCTCGACGCTGCTGCAGACGATCGCGCCCTTGCCGGCCGCCAGGCCCGACGCCTTGACCACGATGGGCGCACCGCGCTGGCGGATGTAGTGCTCCGCGTCGTGCAGCGTTTCAAACGTTCCGAATGCGGCGGTGGGGATCCCGTGTTCGCGGAGCAGCCGCTTGGAGAACGCCTTGGACGCCTCGATCCCGCTCGCAGCGCGTGTCGGCCCGAAGATGGGCAGGCGACGCTCCTGGAACGTGTCCACGATGCCATCGGCCAGCGGCGCTTCCGGGCCGACTACCGTCAGATCGATTTGCTCGGCATCGGCCCAGGACACCAGTGCGCCCGGATCACCGGGCGAGATCGGAACATGTTCCGCGAGGCTGGCGGTGCCGCCGTTGCCGCGCGTGATGTAGAAGGAGGCATCAGGAGCGTCGTCGCGGAGCTTGCGGAGAAGCGCGTGCTCGCGTCCGCCGTGGCCGACGATCAGGATCTTCATGGCTGAATGGCTTCGGGCTGAAACATGAGCCGCCCCGCGGAACGGACGGGGCGGCGATCGGCGGTAAGGTAGGGAAGGAGGGCGGCAGCCGCTACGGAGCGGCGCGGAACGACTCGCTGAACCTCTCGCGCGCCGAGCGGAGCGCGTCGCCGAACTGGCGGGCCAGGTCCTGTGCGTCCTCGCGGTAGGAGCGGGCGGCCTCCGCGACGTCCTGCCGCCACGGCTCGTACGCCTCACCCCGCCGGCGATACTCGCCGCGCAGCACGCGGTCATACTCACCCGCCTCGATCCAGTCGCGAATTTCCGCCGCGCGCAGTACGTGGAACGGATGCGTCGTGCCGAGCAGGTTGAGCACCTTGAACACGAGATCGGCCGCATCACCACTGGTGCGGTACTCCTCGGCCTGTACGAGGAACTCGTTGAGGTTCGTCTCCTCGTCACTTCCTCCGCCGGCGAGCTTCATGAAGCCTTTCAGCGTTGCCTCGGGATTCTGGACGGCGAGGAGGCCGGCGCGGTCGGAGGACAGCTCTGCTTTCCGGTTCCACTCGAGCAGTGCGACGAGTACGGCGCGCGCCGCGAGACCGACGACGGGGAAGCCCAGCTGGGCGAGCTGCAGGAGCAGCACCGTCATCGTGCGGTACAGCACGTGGCCGCTCATGATGTGGCCGAGCTCGTGGCCGAGCAGCCAGGTCAGCTCCTCCCTGTCCAGCAGGCGAACCGCACCGCTGTTCAGGACGATGAACGGCTTCTCCATGCCGTACGCGCCCGCATTGACGAGCGGCGTCTGCGAGACGAACAGCTCGTAGCGGGGCGCATCGAGCGTCTCGCACACCTCCACGTACCGTTCCCAGATCCAGGGGAACTGGTTCTCGCTGACACGGACCGCGTTGGACTGGAACGCGAGGCGGATGGGCTTCTCGCCGAACAGGCCGAAGACCTTCTTGAGCACGGTATCGAAGGCCGGCACGCGTCGGAGCGCCATCAGCGCTGCGCGGTCGGCAGGGTGCTCCCACGTCGACGAGTCGATGCCGGTCAGGATACGCCGCGCACGCGGCAGCTGGGAGTCGGCCATGACAGAGCTCCGGGAGATCGGGAGAGAGAATCACGCGGGCCGTACGCCCCGGCCGCGGCCGGGGTTTCCGCCGCCCGCGCTCAGGCCCGCAGCGCCTGGTCGAGATCCTCCATCAGGTCGTCCACGTCCTCGATGCCGACCGAGAGGCGGATCAGCCCTTCCGTGACGCCCATGCGGTCGCGCATGTCCCTGGGCACGGCCGCATGCGTCATGATGGCGGGATGTCCGATCAGCGACTCCACGCCACCCAGAGATTCGGCCAGCGAGAACAGTCGCGTGCGCTCGACGACCTGGCGCGCACGCTTCAGCGAACCGAGCTCCAGGCTGATCATGCCGGTGAATCCACGCATCTGCCGCTTCGCCAGCTCGTGCTGCGGATGCGTCGGCAATCCCGGGTAATGCACGGCCTGGACGCCGTCGTGACCGGCCAGGAACTCGGCGATCCGCTGCCCGTTGCGGTTGTGCGCCTCCATGCGGACGTGCAGGGTCTTGGTCCCGCGCAGCACGAGCCAGGAGTCGAACGGACCCGGAACCGCGCCGGCCGCCTTCTGCAGGAAGCGCAGCTCGTCGGCGATTCCATCGTCACTGGTGACCGCGATGCCGCCGATCACGTCCGAATGACCGTTCAGGTACTTGGTGCTCGAGTGCACGACGACGTGCGCACCGAACTCCAGCGGCCGCTGGTTGTACGGTGACGCGAAGGTGTTGTCGACGCAGACGGTCACGCCGGCCTGATCAGCGATCTCCACGAGGGCGCGCAGGTCGCACAGCCGCATCATCGGGTTGGTCGGCGTCTCGAGATGCAGGAGCTTCGTGTTCGGTCGGAGCGCGTCGCGGACGTTCTGCGGATCGCGGGTGTCTACCGCAGTGAACTCCAGGCCCAGGCGTGCGAGCACCTGGACGAACATCCGGTGCGTCCCGCCGTAGACGTTCTCCTCGTAGATCACGTGATCGCCAGCCGAGAGTCGCTTCAGGATCGCTTCCGTGGCCGCCAGCCCACTGGCGAAGGCGGCGCCGTGCCTGCCACTCTCGAGGGCGGCGACGTTCCGCTCCAGCGCCTCGCGCGTGGGGTTCTGCACACGCGCGTACTCGTAGCCGTGCAAAGGCTCGCCGAGCTTCGGCTGCACGTACGTGGAGGTCTGATAGATGGGAGGCATGATGGCGCCGGTGCTCGGGTCCGGCGTCTGGCCCGCGTGCACCGCACGCGTTGCGAATCGATCCTGGGTGTCGGACATGATCCTCATCACCGGCGCACGGGGCCCGGCCTCTGGAGTGAATGGCACCGACCGGCTCCAAGACTAGGGCTCTACCATGCAACCCGCTACTTTGCGCCGGCGGAATCCAGGGAACCCGCCGCGCGGTCGCACGACTGCCGCGGCGCGCAGCAGAGTCGCAACGAGGAGTGGGCGTGAGCGAGCTGAACTACGATATCGTCAGGGAGAACGAGCCCTCGAGCTGGATGCTGTTTCTTCCCGGCATCTTCGGCCAGGGACGGAACTGGAACAGCGTCGCGCGCCGGGTCGTGCGCCAGCGTCCCGAATGGGGCGCGGCTATGGTCGACCTGCGCATGCACGGCGGCTCACTCGGGTTCGCCCCTCCGCACACGATCGCTGCCGCCGCCAACGACCTCACCGCGCTGGCCGCGCCGCTCGAGGCCACGCCCGCCGTAGTGGTCGGCCACTCCTTCGGCGGCAAGGTGGCGCTCGAGTACCTCCGCCAGCACCCGGACGGACTTCGACAGGTCTGGGTCATCGACTCGACGCCCGAGGCGCGCGAGCCCGGCGGCAGCGCCTGGGCGATGCTGCGCATCCTCCGCTCGTTACCGGACGTCTTCCCCTCCCGCGACGACCTGATCGCCGCACTGGAGCGCAGCGGTGTTGCAACACCCATTGCGCACTGGATGGCCACCAACGTCGTCCATCGTCCCGATGGCTACCGCTGGCGCTTCGATCTGAATGCCATGGAGGAGCTGCTGCGCGACTTCTTTGCGACCGACCTCTGGAAGGTGGTCGATGAGCCGCCGGGGGGCGTGCAGCTCCACGTCGTCAAGGCGTCCGATTCATCCATCCTCACCGCCGAGACCCTCGAGCGGATCGAACGCGCGTCGAGCGGTGGTCGCGTGTTCCTGCACGAGGTCGACGGCGGCCACTGGCTGAACGCCGACAACCCCGACGCCGTCGTCGCCCTGCTCGCACGGCATCTGCCGGACTGACCCGCGTTTTGCAGGAGTCTCGCCCGGCATTTACGTTGGGCGGGTTGTCGGTCCAGACAGGGCCGGACTCTTGCATCTGGGGGCGGTCGTCCGGACGACACCGTCGGCTGAAATCCTGGGAGAACCAATGTGTGGCATTGTCGGCTATATCGGTGAGCGCACGGCTGCGCCGCTGCTGATCGAGGGGCTTCGTCGACTGGAGTACCGGGGGTACGACTCGGCGGGCATCAGTGTGCTCGTGGACGGGAAGCTCGACATCCGCAAGTCGGTGGGAAAGATCTCGGAGCTGGAGAAGCGGCTGGAGAACGGGAGCCAGCCGACCGGCACGATCGGGATCGCGCACACGCGCTGGGCGACGCACGGTGCGCCGACGGAGGTGAACGCACACCCGCACGTGGACGAGAAGTCGGAGTTCGCAGTCGTCCACAACGGCATCATCGAGAACGCGGGCACGCTCCGGCGCAAGCTGGAGGCGATCGGTCACACGTTCACGAGTGAGACGGACACGGAAGTGATCGTCCACCTGATCGAGGAAGCGTACGAGGATTCGCTGGAGGAGGCGGTGCGGGCGGCCCTGCAGCAGGTGGAGGGTGCGTACGGCCTGGCGATCATGAGCAGCCGTGATCCGGACAAGCTGGTCGCGGCGCGCAAGGGCAGTCCGCTGCTGATCGGTGTCGGCGAGGAGAACGACTACTACATCGCGAGCGACGTCGCTGCAGTGCTGGCGCAGACGCGCCAGGTGATCTACCTCGACGACGGCGAGATGGCGGTACTGACGCCGGAGGGCCACCGCACGATGAAGCTGAGCGGCGGCGAGGTGACGAAGGAGATCGCGCACATCCAGTGGGACCTGGACGCCATTGAAAAGGGCGGCCACGACCACTTCATGCTGAAGGAGATCTTCGAGCAGCCGGAGACGCTCCGTCAGACGATGCGGGGTCGGGCGATCGAGAAGGACGGCACGGTCAAGTTCGGCGGGCTGAACATGGAGGACGAGAAGCTCGCTTCCTTCCAGCGCATCATCATCACGGCATGCGGCACCTCGTGGCATTCGGGGCTGATCGGCGAGTACATGCTGGAGGAGTTCGCGCGGATCCCGGTCGACGTCGAGTACGCCTCCGAGTTCCGGTATCGGAACCCGTTTGTCGACGACAGGACGCTGGTGCTCGCGATCAGCCAGTCGGGCGAGACGGCGGACACTTTGGCGGCGATGCGCGAGGCGCGGGAGCGGGGCGCGACGGTGCTGGGGATCATCAACGTCGTAGGGTCCACGATTGCACGCGACGCGCAGGGCGGCATCTACCTGCACGCGGGCCCGGAGATCGGCGTTGCGTCGACCAAGGCGTTCACGAGCCAGGTCATCGCGCTCGCGCTGTTCACGGTGCGCATGGCGCGCATCCGGGGCACCATGACCGCCGAGGAGGGTCGCGAGATTCTGCAGGCGATGGAGCAGCTGCCGGAGAAGGTGGAGCAGGTGCTGGAGCTGAACGACGCGATCCGGGAGCTGGCGCGTACATACAAGGACGCGACGAACTTCCTGTATCTCGGCCGCGGCTACAACTACCCGACGGCGCTCGAGGGCGCGCTGAAGCTGAAGGAGATCAGCTACATCCACGCCGAAGGGCTCCCGGCCGCGGAGATGAAGCATGGTCCGATCGCGCTGATCGACGAGAACATGCCGGTCGTGGTGATCGCTCCGCGCGACGCGGTCTACCAGAAGGTGCTGAGCAACATCCAGGAAGTGAAGGCACGCCACGGCCGCATCATCGCGGTGACGACGGACGGCAACAACGGCGAGCTGTCGGGGATGGTGGATCACCTGATTCCGGTGCCGCCGACGATCGACATGCTGACGCCGGTCCTCACGACGGTGCCGCTGCAGCTCCTGGCCTACCACGTCGCGGTCATGCGTGGCTGCAACGTGGACATGCCGCGCAACCTGGCGAAGTCGGTCACGGTAGAGTAGTGCGAGTCGTCGTGCAGCGGGTCACGCGCGCGGAGGTGCGCGTGGCCGGCGAGGTGGTCGGGAGGATCGATCAGGGGCTGCTGTTGCTTGCCGGCTTCAACGCCAGTGACGACGAGGATACGCTCGCGTGGATGGCGGCCAAGATCCCGTCGCTTCGGATCTTCCGCGCGAGTGACGGCGATTCTTCCTTTGAGCGCTCGCTGGCGGACGTGAACGGCGGGCTGCTCGTCGTCAGCCAGTTCACCCTGTACGGCGATGCCCGCAAGGGGCGGAGACCGAGCTTCATCGAAGCGGCGCCGCCGGCGGAAGCGGAGCGGCTCTACGAGCGTTTCATCGAGCTGCTTCGCGCGCAGACGTCCGGACCGGTCGAGACCGGCCGCTTCGGCACGATGATGGACGTCGAGCTGGTGAACGACGGACCTGTCACACTCCTGCTCGAGCGATGAACCCGCCGCTCGTCCTCGCCTCCCAGTCGCCGCGTCGTGCGCAACTGCTCCGTGCATTGCAGCTGACGTTCGACGTCGCGCCCGCCGACATCGACGAGACGTACGTACCGGGTGAGTCGCCATCCGCGCACGCGGAGCGGCTGGCGCGCGAGAAGGCGCTGACCGTTGCCCGGCAGCGGCCGGACGCACTCGTGGTCGGCAGCGACACGGTCGTGGTGGTCGACGGCATGGTGCTCGGCAAGCCGGGCGACGCCCGCGATGCCGTCGCGATGCTGATGCAGCTGCAGGGCAGGGCGCACGGCGTCGAGACCGGTATCGCGATAGCATACGAAGGGGAGCGTGTCGTCTCTGCAGTGGAGCGGGTGCATGTCGTGTTCCGGTCGTTCGACGAGCAGACTGCGAGCGACTATGTTGCGACCGGGGAGCCGATGGACAAGGCCGGGGCGTACGGCATCCAGGGGTTCGGCTCAACGCTGGTCGAGCGTATCGAAGGCGATTTCTTCGCGGTGATGGGCCTGCCCGTGGTCCGGATGCTGGGCCTGCTCGATCAGCTTGGCTGGCGCTATGCGTTCGGCGGGCTGCGGCGCGTCGCGGCCGCGGGTGTGGACGACCGGGAGGACGCATGAAGGCGGTGCTCGCGATCGACCAGGGGACAACGGGCTCGACCTGCCTGATCATCGATGAGGCGGGCCACGTTCGTGCGCGCGCCTACTCGGAGTTCCAGCAGCACTACCCGCGACCCGGCTGGGTCGAGCACGACCCGGACGAGATCTGGCGGGTGACGGCTCAGCAGGCACGTGTGGCGCTGGAAACGGGTCGTCGCGAGAAGCTCGACGTCGTCGGAATCGGGATCACGAACCAGCGCGAAACGACCGTGGTCTGGGACCGGGCCAGCGGCAAGCCGTTGCACCGGGCGATCGTGTGGCAGGACCGGCGCACGGCAGCGCGCTGCCGTGCGCTGAAGCAGGAGGGCAGGGAGGCATGGGTCCGCGAGCGCACCGGCCTGGTGCTCGACCCGTATTTTTCCGGCACCAAGCTCGAGTGGATCCTGGAGAACGTCTCGCTCGCGCGGCGCCGTGCGGATGCCGGTGAGCTGGCGTTCGGCACGATCGACTCCTGGCTGATCTGGAAGCTGACCGGCGGGGCGTCTCACGTCACCGAGCCGACCAACGCATCCCGCACGCTGCTCTACGACGTCGACAGACTGGGGTGGTCAGAGGAGCTGTGCGACCTGTTCGGTGTGCCGCTGAGCGTGCTGCCGGAGGTGCGCTCTTCGAGCGGCGGGTTCGGCGTCGCTGACGGAGCCCATATCGGCGCCGATCTCCCGATCCTTGGTGTGGCAGGCGACCAGCAGGCAGCGTTGTTCGGCCAGGGTTGCGTCACGCCAGGCCTGGCGAAGAACACGTACGGCACCGGCGCCTTCCTGCTGCTCAACACCGGCGACAAGCGCGTCGACTCGAAGAACGGGCTGCTGACGACGGTCGCGTGCGACGCAACGGGGCAACCCGCGTACGCCCTGGAAGGCGCGATCTTCATTGCGGGCGCGGCCGTGCAGTGGCTGCGTGACGAGCTGGGCGTGGTGGAGGACGCGGCCGAGACGGAAGCGCTCGCGCGTTCGCTGCAGTCGAACGACGGCGTCTACCTGGTTCCCGCGTTTGTCGGTCTCGGCGCGCCGCACTGGGAGGCCGAGGCGCGCGGCATGCTCGTAGGGCTGACACGCGGCAGTGGCCGGGCGCACTTCGCACGCGCGGCGCTCGAGTCCATGGCGTATGCGACGTACGATGTGCTGCGCGCCATGGTAGAGGACTCCGGGCTGCTCGCGACCGAGCTGGCAGTGGACGGCGGTGCCACCCGCAACGACTGGCTCGTGCAGTTCCAGGCCGACCTGATCGGCGTTCCCGTACGACGGCCACAGATCGTTGACACGACCGCGATGGGCGCGGCGGGCCTGGCCGGCATCGCGGCGGGTGTGTGGCGGGACGCCCATGCGTTCCGCGAGGCGACGGAGGAGCCGGACGTGTTCACGCCGCGGCTGGATCGCCAGGAGCGGGAAGCACTGCTGCGGGGCTGGCGGCGGGCGGTCAACGCCGCGCTCGCCTGGGCGCGGCACGAAGGATGACGACGTCGCATGCAGACCGCGCTAGTCGCACTCGTGCTCGCGCAGCTGGCGGTGGTGGAACCGTACACCGGAGCGGGTCCCCGAATGCCTGATCCGGCCACGACGCGGTGTGCTCCTGTCGAGTCGGGAGCGCCGGCGAGCGATGTCACCAGACCAATGGGCGCTCACACGCACACGGTATCGACCAGGTGCAGTTCCAGCGCCCGGCGGCCACACGTTCGCGGCATCGTCGGCGATCGCAATCCACGCGACGAGTGGTTCGCAGTGGACAAGGTGCAGCATTTCGCGATGGCTTACGGCACGGCAATGTTCGGGTACGGTATGCTGCGCGGCGCCGGTGCCTCGCACGGCGACGCGCAGGCCGCTGCGCTCGCCGGCTCGCTCGCGGCAGGCCTGGGCAAGGAGCTGTTCGACCAGGCGCGCGGCGGACCGTTCTCCCTGAAGGACCTCACCTGGGACGCACTCGGCACACTCGCCGCGTGGGGACTGCTCTCACTGAACCGCTGAACACCGACGAAGCCCGGAGATCCGTACCGATGGAGACCTTCCTGATGATCGTGATCGGCCTCGTCGCCGTGGCCGCAGTGGCCTACCCGCTTCTGCGCCGCGGCAGCGGCATGGATCCGCATCTCGATCCGGATCCGAGCATGATCGAGGCGACGGACGCCAGGAGTGCCGGTGCGGTCGGGCCGCCGGAGCTGGAGCGGGAGATCACGCAGTACCGGGAGGCACTGCGTGCGGGAACACTCTGCCCGAAGTGCAGCTTCGCGAACTCTGCGACGAGCCGGTTCTGCGCGGAGTGCGGCACGGAGCTGAAGCCGGCCGACGGAGCAGCCGACGGCTCTGCGGAGGCCGCACTGCCGCGGAGCTGACCCGGAGCAGGCGGGCGATCGATTGTCGAGCCACTATGGCCGGTTCAGCGCGGCGAGAATTTCGGTGTCGCGCTCGTAGACGTCGGCATAGAAGTGCAGCTCACCGTGCAGGTCCATCGAGGCGGTCCAGTACAGGATCATGACCGGCAATGGTGCGCGCATCTCGATCGTGCGCGTACGACCGGCCGCGATCGCGCTTTCCAGACTTTCCACCATCCAGGCAGGATCATCGAGCGCGAGCGCGGCGAGCTCCACCGGCCGCTCGATGCGCACACATCCGTGACTGAAGAGCCTTTCTTCCCGGGCGAACAAGCCACGCGCCGGTGTGTCGTGCAGGTACACGTCGAACGGATTCGGGAAGAGCAGCTTGATCCGACCGAGCGCATTGGCCGGCCCGGGGTCCTGGCGGAACACGTAGGGAAAGCTGCGCCCCGTGTAGCTGGCGTACGAGATACTTGCGCGCGGCACCTCCCTGCCGCTCTGCGTGAACACACGGATGCCTTCGCGCGAGAGGTAGCTGGCGTCCCGGCGGATCGAGCTCAGTACCTCCCCATTGATGCTGCGTGGAACCGTCCATGTCGGGTTGAGCTCGACCTGTGTCATTGTGGCCGTGAACACGGGGGTAGTGGTTGCCGTTTTGCCGACGATCGCGCGGGTCTCGAAGACTACCTTCCCCCCATCGAGCACGTAGGCGCGCGCACCCGCGATGTTCACGACGATGAACCGTCGCGGGAGATCACGTGCGATCCAGCGCGCACGTTCCAGGTTCACGCGCACCGCAGCGATGCGATCCTGGACGGGCACGTTCAGCGCGGCGCGCGTGCGCGGCCCGACAATGCCGTCCTCGTTCAAACCATGGCGATGCTGGAACCGGCGGACCGCCGCCTCCAGCTCGGCGTCGAAGAGCGGTGAGCCGGCTGCACTGTCCGTTGAAGTCAGATCACCCGAGAGGCGGAGGCGCGCGCGCAGCAGCGGAACGCGGATGTCGCTCGAGTCACGACGCAACGACGGCCCGGCCGGCAGGAGCTCCCAGCCGCCGCCTGCCTCGATTCCGCGCAACCGGGCCAGCGCATCACGGAGGCCCTGGTAGATGAAGTGCCGGGGACGGAGCGACGCGAGTGTGCCGCTGACGTCGCCGGATGAAACGGTGCGTTGCAGCACGGGAAGCAGCTCATCGGGTCCCGCGGCTGGTGCCGCCGCGCGCGCTTCGGCCGTCGGGCGGCCGCGGCCGTTGCGCAGGTCGCGCGCGAGGCGGACCAGCGCATCCGTGCGCACGAGGTCGAGCAGCGGATCGTCGGTCGCGGATCCGGCGTCGAGCGCACGCACGTGGTAGTGGTCCGGGGTCAGGCCATCGTGCACGGCAGAACGGACTGCGATGCTCAGACTGGCGGCTGCATCCGTGCCCCAGATCGCCACGGTGTCCGACCCGTACAGCGAGAGCAGCTCAGGCGACGGCTCGACGCGCGCACCCTGCACGCGGATCGTGCGGCCCGCGCGCAGCTCCGCCAGGCTGCGCGCCAGCGATGCGGTCTGTGCATCCGCGGGCGCGCCGGGGGAGAAAGCCAGGAACGCGGTCAGGACGAGCGGCGCCTTTGCACCGATCATGGTTCCTCCTGTCACTCCCGTATGCTAAACTGCGGGGACGAGGCTGGTGTCGGGAAACACTGGATACTCCCGCGGAAATGCCGACAGCGAGCGGCGACGAGCGTCAACGGCCGGTTCAGCCATTCGGCCGCCCCGGAACGGAGCGAATCCTTCGGTTCGACCTGTCAACCCGAGGGAGGCCCCATGTCCAGCACGCTCCAGCGCAGCAGCCGTCTACGTCGCACATCGGCATTGCCCGAAGATCAGCCGAAAGGTATATTGCCGGCCGGATCGCTCGACGGCGACCCGGCAGCCCCTGAATCTCCTGGTGAGGATATGGCCACGGTGGAAATCTCGGCGGACAAGCAGAAGGCGCTGAGCGTCGCGATCACGCAGATCGAGCGCAACTACGGCAAGGGCTCGATCATGCGGATGGGCGTGGACGGAGCGCGCACCGCGGTGGAGGCGATCCCGACGGGCGCGCTCAACCTGGACGCGGCGATCGGCATCGGCGGGATCCCGCGCGGCCGCATCACGGAGATCTACGGTCCGGAGTCGAGCGGTAAGACGACGCTGTGTCTGCACGTGATCGCGAACGCGCAGCGAACCGGCGGCGTCGCCGCGTTCATCGACGCGGAGCACGCGCTGGACATCGAGTATGCGCGCAAGCTCGGCGTGGACATCGAGAACCTGCTGGTCAGCCAGCCGGACACGGGCGAGCAGGCGCTGGAGATCGCTGAGCTGCTGATCCGCAGCAACGCGGTGGACGTGGTCGTGATCGACTCGGTCGCGGCGCTGGTGCCGCGGGCGGAGATCGAGGGCGAGATGGGCGACTCGCACGTCGGGTTGCAGGCGCGGCTGATGAGCCAGGCGCTGCGCAAGCTGACGGGCGCGGTGAACCGCTCGCACACGTGCGTGATCTTCACCAACCAGATCCGCGAGAAGATCGGCGTGATGTTCGGCAACCCGGAAACGACGACGGGCGGCCGCGCGCTCAAGTTCTACGCATCGCTGCGCCTGGACATCCGCCGCATCGGCGCGATCAAGGAAGGGCAGGAGCTGACGGGTAACAGGACGCGTGTGAAGATCGTGAAGAACAAGGTCGCGCCGCCCTTCAAGCAGGCCGAGTTCGACGTGATGTACAACGAGGGCATCAGCCATACGGGCCTGCTCGTCGATCTCGGCGTCGAGAACGACATCGTGAACAAGTCCGGCGCGTGGTTCTCCTATGGCGACACGCGTCTGGGCCAGGGTCGCGAGAACGCGAAGCAGTACCTCAAGGACAACCCGGAGACGGCGCAGGAGATCGAGACGCGCGTGCGCGAGGTGCTGAGCATCCGCGGGCCGGGCACGACGAGCGGTGCCAGCTCGGACGACGGCGGGTACGACGACTGACGGACGACTGCGCCGGAATCCGAAGAGGCGGGCCACTGTTGCGGGCTCCGCCTCTTCATCGTTTTCATGGCCCGCCGGCCGTCGGGAGACCACAGCACCTCGGGCGGGCCATCGGTTCCGGGCGGCGCCTCATCGAGGCCGGAAGCCGGCCGGGGCGTGCGCAGGCGACTTCGCCTACCAGACACCCGCGCGGGCGAGGCCGCCCTCTGCAGCCGGCGAGGTCGGCACGGTCGCGGGAGCCCGGGCGCCCGCGACGGCGGAGGGCTCGCCTGAAGATGGAGCGCCGTCGGTCGCTGCTTCGCCGCAGGCGCAGGAGAGCACGGAGGCGAGCCCGATCACCGGTGTCCAGCCAGTGTGCCTCGTCCAGCCTTTCATCGTTCTCTATATTCCCGGGTTCGGTCCGTACACACTGTCCAGACGACGACGCATGAACGCTGCCGACATCCGACGCCGCTTCCTCGAGTACTTCGAGCGCCAGGGCCACGCCATCCGGGCGAGCTCGCCACTCGTGCCGCAGGACGATCCGACGCTGCTCTTCACCAACGCCGGCATGGTGCAGTTCAAGCGCATCTTCCTGGGCGAGGAGACGGTGCCGTTCAACCGCGCGGTGACGTCGCAGAAGTGCCTGCGCGTGAGTGGCAAGCACAACGACCTCGAGGAGGTCGGTGTGACCCGCCGTCACCACACGTTCTTCGAGATGCTCGGCAACTTCTCCTTCGGCGACTACTTCAAGCGGGACGCGATCCGCTTCGCCTGGGAGCTGATCACGGAGGAGTACGGTATTCCGAAGGACCGGCTCTGGGCGACGGTGCACTACACGGACGACGAGGCGGCGAAGCTGTGGGAGGAAGTCGCGGGGCTGCCGCCGCATCGCATCTTCCGGCTGGGCGACAAGGACAACTTCTGGCAGATGGGCGAGACGGGTCCGTGCGGGCCGTGCTCGGAGATTCACTACGACCTGCGCACGGGGTCGGACCTCGGCGCGGAGGTCACCCAGGAGGAGTTCGAGGCGCTCGGCGAGCGCGGCGATATCCTCGAGCTGTGGAACCTGGTGTTCATGCAGTACGACCGTTCGGCCGACGGCACGCTGACGCCGTTGCCGAAGCCGTCGATCGACACGGGTGCGGGGCTCGAGCGGCTGGCCAGCGTGCTGCAGGGCGTCGATTCCAACTACCGGACCGACCTGTTCGTTCCGCTCATCGAGCGGGGCGCCGAGGTCGTCGGCGAGGCGTACGACGCGGACTCGCCGCGGGGCGTGAGCTACCGCGTCCTGGCCGACCACGCGCGTGCCGTCGCGTTCCTCCTGGCGGACGGCGTGTACCCGACGAACGAGGGGCGCGGTTACGTGCTGCGCCGCGTGCTGCGCCGTGCGGTGCGGCATGCCTGGCTGCTCGGCCGGCGCGAGCCGACACTGGTGCACGTGGTCGATCGCGTGGTCGACATCATGGGCGACGCGTACCCGGAGCTGCGCGACCGGCGCGACCACCTGCTGCGCGCCACGCGGGAGGAGGAGGAGCGCTTCCTCTCCACCATCGACAGCGGGATGAGCCGCTTCGACGAGATTGCGCCGGCATTGCCGGAGACCGACTGGTCGGCGATCGAGCAGGGGACGAAGCCGTTCCCGGTCGTCGCAGGACAGGACGTGTTCCGGCTGTACGACACGTTCGGCTTTCCACTCGACCTGACGGAGCTGATCGCGCGCGAGCGGGGTTACCGTCTCGACGAGGAGGGGTTCGAGCGCGCGCTCGAGGAGCAGCGTGAACGCTCGCGGCAGGATCGGCGCGCGGCGGGTGTCGAAGCTGCAGACTCCCTGGCTCATGGCTGGGATGAGCTGGTCGACGCGCCCGCGCAGGAGTTCGTGGGCTACGAGTACACCACGCTCGAGACGGACGTGATCGCGGTGCGGCGGGAGAACGGTCGCGCGGCGCTGCAGCTCGCGCGCAACCCGTTCTACGCCGAGGCGGGCGGCCAGGTCAGCGACCGCGGTGAGGTTCGCGGCGATGGCTGGCGCATGGTGGTCGATGAGGTGCGCCGGGTTGGCGGGCGGGTTGCGGTGATCGGTGACGTCGAGGGCGAGTTCCCGGCGGGAGCATCACCGTTCACGGCGGTCGCCACCGTGGAGCGGCCGTCACGGCTGGACACGCAGCGCAACCACACGGCGACGCACCTGCTGCACGCGGCGCTGCGCGCCGTGCTGGGCGATCACGTCGTGCAGCGCGGCTCCCTCGTGGCGCCGGACCGCCTGCGCTTCGACTTCGCGCACTCGAAGCCGATGACGCCGGCCGAGATCCGCGAGGTGGAGGAGCGTGTGAACGACGCGATCCTGGCGAACCATCCGGTGCGTACCGAGCAGGCGCCGTATCGCGAGGCCGTCGCGCGTGGCGCGATGGCGCTGTTCGGCGAGAAGTATGGTGATGTGGTACGGGTGGTCACGATCCCGGACGTCAGCGTCGAGCTGTGCGGCGGCACGCACGTGAGTCACACGAGCGACATCGGCATGTTCCGGATCGTGAGCGAGAGCGGCGTGGCGGCGGGTATCCGCCGTATCGAGGCGGTCACCGGCCGCGAGGCGTACCGTCGCAGCGTGGAGCGCGACGGGATGCTGGAGCAGGCGGCAGCAATGCTCAAGACGACGCCCGACACGCTGCTGCGTCGTATCGAGCAGCTCACGGAGGAGCAGCGTGATCTGCGTCGCCAGCTCGAGCGGGCACGCACCGCGGGCGCGGGTGACCGCGTCGGCGAGTTGCTGTCCGCTGCGCAGGAGATCGACGGCGTGCGGCTGATCGCCGCGGCCATCGACATTGCCGCGGCCGACGAGCTGCGCGCTCTGGGCGACCAGCTGCGCGAGCGCATGCAGAACGGTGTCGCGATCCTCGCCGGGCGCCAGGACGAGCGCGTGTCGCTGCTCGGCGTGGTGACCGACGACCTGCTGGCCAGGGGCATCCGCGCCGACACGATCGTTCGGGAGGTCGCGAAGGCGGCAGGCGGGTCGGGCGGCGGTCGCCCGCACATGGCGCAGGGCGGCGTCGCCGACGCATCGAAAGTGGATGCGGCGCTCGCCGGTGCGGCCGATGTGCTGCGCTCACAGCTCGCGAAGGCGAAGTGATGAGCATCGACCCGACCGATGTCCCGGTGCCGCTGGCCCGCCGCATGGCGGAGCTGCTCGCGCAGACGGCTCCGCGCGCCCGCGATGACGGGCATGCCGCGAATGGCGGGACGCACGCGTCCGCGGATACACCCGCGCTGTCCACCGGCGCTGATCCGGATACACTTGCCGCGGCCGGCCTGGCCGCGCTGCGTCGTGCGCTCTCTGCGATCAGCACCGAAGAGGCCGCATCGGACCTGCTCGCGGCGGATGCCCTGATCACGCATGCGTGTGCCAGCGCGGCGAGCGACGGCGTACCCGGCGCGCTCGCGCCAGAGCATTTCGTCGCACTGCTGGAGGAGCAGTGAGCACGTCACCCCTTGTCGGCGCGCATCTGCTCGCGCTGGCCGAGGCAGCGCGCGAGACGGTGGAAGCACTGGCGGGGGAGCTGGACGGCATCGTCTCTGACGTGGCGGCCACGTTCGATGCGGGCGGCAAGCTCATGTTCTGCGGCAATGGTGGCTCGGCGGCCGACGCGCAGCACCTCGCGACGGAGTACGTGGTGCGGTTCCGCCGGGAAGGCCGTGCGCTGCCTGCGATCGCGCTCACGACCGACACGTCGCTGCTGACCGCCGCCGCGAACGACATGGGCTTCGTCGAGGTGTTTGCGCGGCAGGTCGAGGCGCTCGGCCGGCCGGGCGATCTGCTCGTTCTGCATTCCACATCCGGCAACTCGCCCAACCTGCTGGCTGCAGCGCGCACCGCGAAGGAAGGGGGCGTGCGCACGATCGCTCTGCTTGCGCGTGGCGGTGGACAGCTCAGGGAGCTGGTGGACCGTGCCGTGGTCCTTCCCCTGGACGACGGCGCGCACGCACAGGAGCTGCAGCTCGCGATCGGACACGCGGTGTGCGACGAGATCGAGCGTCGGCTGCGCGGAGAACAGGCATCGTGAGCACGATCACGTTTCTGCATGACGCGCGTGCGGCCGAGAAGGAGCAGGCGCTGTTCTATCGCGCGCTTGCCGCACTGGCCGAGGAGCGCCGTGACGCGGCACTGTCCGAGCGACTGAACGGGCTGCACGCGGACGAGCAGCATCACCTGTCCCGCCTGACGGCGCGACTGGTGGAGCTGAACGAGCCGCTGGCCGACCTCTCGCTGCTGGAGCCGCCGTCCACGGATCTCGATACCTGGGAGGATTCGGCGCATGCGCGTGAGGCGGACGAGATCGCGCGCTACGAGATGTTGCTCGCCCAGGAGCTGGATGCCGACACGCGTACGATGATCGAGGCCTTCCTGGAAGCGGAGCGCGCCCACGCGCGTGAGCTAGGCGGCAAGTGGATGGACGCGTGAGCCGTACGACACGCCAGCTGCAGGCGCCACGAGCCGTCCACGAGATTGCCGGGAAGCTGCGTCGCCACGGGCACCAGGCCTGGGCGGTGGGTGGTGCGGTGCGCGACGTCGTGCTCGGAGTACCGGCCACGGACTGGGACATCGCGACGAGCGCGCGCCCGCAGGACGTGCGGTCCATCTTCCGGCGGACAGTGCCGATCGGCATCGAGCACGGCACGGTCGGGGTGCTGTGGAAGGACGGCGTGATGTACGAGGTGACGACGTTCCGGAAGGACGTCGAGACTGACGGCCGCCACGCAGTCGTCGCCTTCGCCGACCGCATCGAGGACGACCTCGCGCGCCGAGATTTCACGATCAACGCGCTCGCCTGGGATCCCGCGACCACGGAGCTGTACGATCCGTATGGCGGTCTGAACGACATCGAGGCGCGGGTGATCCGCACGGTCGGTAATGCGAAGGACCGCTTTGCCGAGGACTACCTGCGCGTGCTGCGCGCGCTGCGCTTCGCCGGCCACCTCGATTACACGATCGATGAGGCGACGTGGAGCGCGCTCCAGGCGGCGACGCCGCAGCTGACGCGGCTCAGCGTGGAGCGGGTGCGTGAGGAGCTGACCAAGGTGCTGCAGCAGACGACACGCGCGTCGCGCACGCTCGAGCTGTATCGTGCGTCCTCGGCCCTCGAGGTGCTCTACCCGGAGCTGGCAGCTACCGTCGGCGTGCAGCCGAGCGAGGATGGACCTGACGTGTGGACGCTCTCGCTGGGCGCCGTGGATGCCGTTCCACGACACCGCGTCCGGCTCCGCCTGGCCGCCCTGCTGCACGGGATCGGAATGCCGGCCGCACGCACCAGGAGTCTGCGCGGCGGCTGGAGCTACGTGGGGCACGAGCAGATCGGTGCCAGAAAGACGGGGGAGCTGCTCAGGCGCCTGCGCGCGTCCAACGCGGACATCGAGCACGTCGAAGCGCTGGTGCGTCTGCAGAGTGCACTGTTCCCGCCGGATGCGCCCGACGCCGGCGTGCGGCGCTGGCTGCGCGATGTCGAGCCCCACCGCGTCGGCGACCTGTTCCGGCTGCGCTTCGCGCTCTGGCGTGCCCACCCGGTAGAGCGGGGCGACCGCGATCTTTGCACCCGGTGGCGCCATGCGCACGCAGTGATGCTCGGCAGGCCGGTGCTCACCACCGGCGGGCTGGCCGTCGACGGCGGAGACCTGAAGCGCCTGGGGCTCGAGCCCGGTCCCCGGTTCGGCGAGATCCTCGGTGCCCTTCTCGAGCGCGTCATCGAGGAGCCGGAGCTGAACACCAGGGAGCGGCTGGTCGCGATCATCGAGCAGGAGCTGATCGACCGGTGATCGAGGGACTGCTCTACTCCGTGATCGCGGCGCTCGGCGACGTCCTGGGCGGCGCGCTCGTGACGTTCCGCCGCAACGTCAGCCGGGCTGCGCTCGGCATCCTGGTCGGCTTCGGGGCGGGCTTCATGCTGGCCGTCGCACTGCTCGCCATGCTGCCCGCGGCGATGGACGCCCGGGGCGGTGCGCTCGCCGTCCTGATCGGCTACCTGCTGGTGCACCTCACGCAGCACGTGCTGACGCCGCATTTCCATTACGGCGAAGAGACGCACACCGAGGCCATGGTATCGAAGGGCATCGGGGTCTGGGCGCTGATCGGGCTGCTGCCGCATTCCTTCTTCGACGGTGTCGCGATCGCGAGTGCATTCCTGGGCGGCCACAGCCTGGGCGTACTCGTGTTCACGGCGGTGCTGCTGCACAAGATCCCCACGGGCGTATCGCTGGCAAGCGTCATGCGCGCCAGCGGGAACTCGCGGCGGCGCACCATGCTGGCCGTCGTGCTGATCGCGCTGGCGACCGTGGCGGGTGGGGCAATCACTCCCGGCATGACCCTGCTGGCCGACTACGGACTCGCGGTCGCTGCAGGGGTGACCATCTACGTGGCGGCGTCCAACCTCATTCCGGAATCCCAGCACGAGCACGACTGGAAAGTGCAGGTGGGCGTATTCATCGGCGTCGCCGCATACTGGCTGACGTCCCTGCTGGTGGGGCACGCCCACTGACCGGGCGTGTATCCGAAGGCATGAGCGAGTTCGATCTGTTCGAGGGGCACGACGGCGACGCAGCCGCCAGTGCGGGCGGCAGCGAAGGGCCTGTCGCCGGTGCCCCGCTCGCGGCGCGGATGCGGCCGAGGACGCTGGAGGACTACGTCGGGCAGCAGCACCTGCTCGCACCCGGTCGCGCGTTGCGCGAGCTGATCGAAAAGGATGCGATCGGCAGCATCATCCTCTGGGGCCCGCCCGGTACCGGCAAGACGACGATCGCACGCATCATCGCGGAGCGTACCAACGCTGCGTTCGTCGAGTTCAGTGCCGTTACGGAAGGCGTGGCGCGCGTTCGCGAGATCATCCGGGAAGCCGAAGCGCGCCGGCGCGCAATGCAGCGCCGCACGATCCTTTTCTGTGACGAGATCCACCGCTTCAACAAGGCGCAGCAGGACGCGTTTCTGCCGCACGTCGAGAAGGGCACGGTTGCACTGATCGGGGCGACGACCGAGAACCCGTCGTTCGAGGTGATCGGCGCGCTGCTCAGCCGCTCGCGCGTGTTCGTGCTCGAGCCGCTCTCCGTGGACGACGTCCGTACCATCCTGCAGCGCGCGCTCACGGACGAGGAGCGTGGCCTCGCATCCTGGCACATCCAGGTCGCGGACGACGCGCTCACGTTTCTCGCGGAGCAGGCGGATGGCGATGCACGCCGTGCGCTGAACGGGCTCGAGGCAGCAGCGGAGATGGCCGGTGCCGGCGGGACGCTGACCGTGGAGGTCGCACGCGAGGCCATGCAGTTGCGCTTCGCGCGCTTCGACAAGTCGGGCGAGGAGTTCTACAACATCCTGTCGGCGTATCACAAGGCGCTGCGCGGCAGCGATCCGGATGGGGCGCTGTACTGGATGGCCCGCTGGATCGACGGCGGCGGCGATCCGCTGGCACTGTTCCGTCGCGGGATCGCGATGTCCGCGGAGGACATCGGCCTCGCCGATCCGCAGGCTCTGCGGATCGCGGTTGCGGCCCGCGAAGCGTTCCAGGTGCTCGGGCCACCGGAAGGGTTCCTGCCGCTCGCGGAGATGACCATCTACCTGGCGACGGCGCCCAAGTCGAACTCGGGATACCGGGGGCTGAACGCGGCGCTGGAGGCGGCGCGTCGCACCCCCGCCGCACCCGTGCCAATGCACATCCGGAATGCGCCCACCAGGCTCATGAAGGACCTCGGCTACCACCAGGGCTACCGTTACGCGCACGATTCGCCCGATCGCTACCTCCCGCAGGAGTACCTCCCCGACGAGGTGCGCGGCGAAACGTTCTACGAGCCGGGCCCGTTCGCATACGAGCGTGAGATCGCCAGGCGGCTCAGCTGGTGGGCGCGGCTGAAGGGCGAGGGCGGGGATGCGGGTAATGAGGGGCACGATCCCGCAGAGGACGCCGGCGGCGGATGAGGGAACCGGAACACCAGCGAACCGGTACGCCAGTGCGGCACGCGAATGGCAGATCGAAGCGTGACCTGTCGTCTACCGGAGACTGTTTCATGAAGCGTCATCTTTCGTCAGTGCTGTTTGCCGGAGTGCTCATCCTCGGCGCCTGTTCGGCCGTGTTCCGACAGCCCGTCGTGACACTCGACACATTCCGCCTCCAGTCGATCGGGCTGCGTGGCGGTACGCTGGTCGCCCGTGTCCACGTCGAGAACCCGAACGGGTTCGACCTGCGGACAGAGCGGCTGGACTACCTGATCGAAGTCGCCGAATCCGACACGGCGGATGCCGTGACCTGGCGGCCGCTGGCGACGGGGGCGTTCGAGGAAGAGGTGCGCGTACCGGCCAACAGCGCCGCGTACGTGGAGATCCCGATCGAGTTCAGCTTCAGCGATATGGGCGGACTGCTCCGACCGATCCTGGACCGCGGTGTGATCCAGTACCGCGTGCGGGGCGAGGTGGACGTGGAGGACCCGGTGACGCGGACCGTGCCGTACCGGCACGAGGGCAGTGTCACGCTGAGCGGGGTGCACTGACGAGTGCGGCGCACGCGCGCTCTGGCGGCGGACCGGCGGAATCCGCAACGTAGGACGAGGCACACCCGAACAGGAGCACGACCATAGACCGCACGGTTTCGACAGAGGCCCCGCGCGAGCGGGCTGTACTGGTCGCGGCGCCGCTGAAGGAGATGCCAGCGGAGGAGGCGACCGAGCACCTGGAGGAGCTGGGCAGGCTCGTCGACACGGCCGGCGCAGAAGTGGTCGGCTCACTGCGGCAGCGGCTCGACTCACCCCACCCGAAGTACTTCATCGGCGAAGGCAAGGTTGCGGAGCTCCGGGAGCTGATCCAGCAGACGGGCGCGGGCCTCGTGGTGTTCGACGAGGAGCTCTCCCCGGCGCAGGGCAAGAACCTGGAGGATGCGCTGAAGACGCGGATCGTCGATCGAGCGGAGCTCATCCTCGACATCTTCGCGACCCGGGCGCGTTCCGCGGAAGCGCAGATGCAGGTCGAGCTGGCGCAGCTGCAGTACATGCTTCCGCGCCTGAAGCGCATGTGGACGCACCTGTCGCGCATCCGGGGCGGTATCGGCTTCCGCGGACCGGGTGAGACGCAGCTCGAGACGGACCGGCGCCTGATCAGTCGCAGGATCGGCGATCTGCGCGAGAAGCTCGAGGTGGTCGCGCGGCGGCGGGCGACGCAGCGGCGCGGCCGCTCGCGTGAGTTCCGCGCGGCGCTCGTCGGCTACACCAACGCGGGCAAGTCATCGATTCTGAGCGAGCTGGCCGGCGTCGATCTTTTTGTCGAGGATCGGTTGTTCGCCACGCTCGATCCGTCCACCCGTTCGGTCGATGTCGGTGGCGGCACGAAGGTGCTGGTGACCGATACGGTCGGGTTCATCCGCAAGCTGCCGCACAACCTGGTGGCATCCTTCCGCGCCACGCTGGAAGAGGCGCGGGAGGCGGACGTGCTGCTGCACGTGATCGATGCCGCAGCGCCGATCTGGCTCGAGCAGAAGCAGGTCGTAGACGAGGTGCTCGCAGAGCTCGACCTGAGCGACGCCCGCACCATCCTGGTGTTCAACAAGGTCGACCAGCTCACGCATCGCGAGGAGGAAGAGCTGCGCCAGCGTGTTGCCGCGCTGTTCGATGAGCCTGCGGTGTTCGTCTCGGCGCAGGCGCCGGGGGGACTCGATCCGCTGCGTGCGCTGCTGCTGCAGGAAGTGCGCGTGGGCAGGCCCGAGGTGCACCTGCGCATTCCCGCCAGCGACGGCGAGACGATCGCATCGATCTACCGGGACGGCGAAGTGCTGCAGCGCGACGAAGACGGTGCGACCGTCGGACTCGTCGCGCGGCTGCCGATCGCCATCGTGGGGCGGCTGCGGCGCCGCGAAGGCGTCAGTGTGAGCGGCGCGTGAACGAGCGCGTCGCCATCATCGGCACCGGCCGCATGGGGCTGGCGCTCGGCGCCGCGCTCGTGCGCAGCGGTGCGGCCGATCGCGTGGTCTTCTACGGCCGGGCAATCGAGCCGCCGCCGCACCCCGTATTCGATGCGGCAGCCCACCAGGACACCGAGGACGACGAGCCTGCGGTCGAGTACCGCATCTGGCCGGCCCCCCTGCCGAGCGGTACGACCGTGGCTCTTCTCGCCGTTCCCGACCAGGCGCTGCCGGAGGTCGCATACGACCTTGCGCGCACGGGGCCGGCCCCCGGCGGCTGTGCAGCACTGCACCTCGCCGGTGCACTGACGGCGGACGTGCTCGCTCCCCTGCACGATACCGGGTATGCCGTGGGCTCGATCCATCCGCTGCAGGCGGTCGCGGACCCGTGGCTGGCAGCGGACAGGATGGCGGGTGTGACCTTCGCGCTCGCGGGTGAGCCTGCTGCGATCGCGGCGGGTCGCCGGATCGCCGATGCGCTGGGCGGCTACACCGTGCTCGTGCCGCCGGCCATGAGGCCGCTCTACCACGCCGGTGCTGTGCTCGCCTCGAACGGGCTCGTGGCCGTGCTCGCGGCTGCGGTGCGTGTGTTCGAGGAGGTTGGCATCTCCGAAGGTGAGGCCGTGCAGGGGCTGCTTCCCCTGGTGCGTGGCACGCTCGACAACCTGGAGAACCTGGGCGTACGGGGCGCGCTGACCGGGCCAGTAGGCCGCGGCGACGTGGATACCGTGCGCCTGCACCTCGCTCGGTTGTCGGGGCAGGAGCGGACGCTATATTGCGCGCTCGGGATGGAACTCCTGCGGCTCTCGCGCGCGGCCGGACTCGACCCGCAGCGCGCCGCGGAGATGGAAGCCCTGCTTACGGGCGGTTGATGCGACTCCACATCAATATCGATCACGTCGCTACGGTGCGGCAGGCGCGCGGCACGGATGAGCCCGACCCCGTGCGTGCTGCTGTTCTGGCGGAGCTCGGCGGGGCCGACGGCATCACCGTGCACCTGCGGGAGGACCGCCGCCACGTTCAGGACCGCGACGTGCGCCTCCTGATGCAGACGGTGCGAACGGGCGTGAACCTCGAGCTGGCCGCTGCCAGCGACGTCCTGGCGATCGCGCGTGAGCTGAAGCCGATGACGGCCACGCTCGTGCCGGAGCGTCGCGAGGAGGTCACGACGGAAGGTGGACTCGCGCTTCGCGACGTCGATGCACGCCGACGCGTGGAACTCGCCGTACAGGAACTGCACGACGCCGGCATCCGGGTGTCCCTGTTCATCGATCCCGATGTGCACGACATCGACGTGTCCGCCGGCATGGGTGTGGACGCGGTCGAGCTGCACACGGGTGAGTACGCCGAGGCGTTCAAGCTGCGCCACGGGCGGGACCACGCACGTGGCGTGCGGGAGCAGCTCGAGCGGCTGGAGCGGGCCGCCGCACACGGTGCCGCTCGCAACCTGGCAGTGCATGCCGGACACGGCCTGACGTACGAGAACGTCGGGGCCGTCGCGGCCGTGTCGGAGATCGAGGAGCTGAACATCGGCCACAGCGTCGTGAGCCGCGCCTTCTTCACGGGGATGGAACGCGCCGTACGTGACATGGCGGAGCTCGTCCGTGCTGCGCGTGACGGCGCGGGCCGCAACGGAGACGCCTGATGGCAACACTGCACGACTTCTTCGTCTCCGAAGTCACGGACCACCTGGAGCGATTCGAAGCTGCGCTCGCCGAAACGACGGACGCAGGGCAGCTGCACCGCTCGGCGCGCGCGATTCGCGGAGCCGCACAGATCGCCCGCGAGGATGCAGCGTATCGCGCCGCCCGCGTCCTCGAGAATGCGACGCGCGAGCTCCTGACCGGCGCGCTCGCTTTCGATAACGCAATGACCGATCGCCTGCGCGCGAGCGTCGAGGACGTTCGCGCGATCGCGCGCGGCGCCGATGCCGAGGCACGCGCAAACGCGATCGTCGCGCGCTGGGACCAGGTCGGGGTGGGCGCGGAGCAGCACCCGGCGCGACAGGGCGGGGCACAGGAGACGCGCGCTTTCCTCGAGTACGCCGCGCACGAGGTAGCCGGCATCGCATCCGAGCTCGACCGCAGCATTGCGGCACTCACGGATGACGGGATGAACCGCGAGCCGCTGAAGGCCGTGCTGCGCCGACAGCGTGGCCTGCTCGGCTCGGCGCGACTGGAAGAGATTCCTGTGCTCGCCGAATCGCTGCGTGCAGTGGAAGACCTGACCAGCATCATCGGCAAGCTGGACGTCGCCGTCCGCAATGAGTGGCTGGACGTTTTCCGCTGTGCACGCGATGTCCTGGCCTCGGCCGCTCCGCTCCTCGAGACGGGCAGGCAGCCGGACGTCACCACGGCGCTGCGCCGGCTGCGTGTGCTGCGCCACGAATTGCTGGAGCGTCACGGCATCGGTGAAGCGATATCGACGGCGCACGAGGACGGCCTGAGCCAGCCGCAGGCGCAGGACGAGCTGGTGCTGGAGGAGGTGGTCACGTCCGCGGGTGCTGGCCCGGCTGAATCGTTCGGCACACCGGAACACTCTGCGCGTGGCGACGATGCAACCGGCGGCGATGCAACGGATACCGGCGCGCCAGTGTCACCCACTGAAGACGCGCCTGCAGAGTCGGCGCCCATCGCAGCGAGTGCGTCTGCACAGCCGGAATCCGGCCCGGCCTCACCTCGAGCCCCGTCTGCACCCGGTGGGCCGACGTCTGCCACGAACGCTGGACCGGCGCCCGGTGCGCCGGGCTCCGTGCCCCCACGGCCGGCACCTGCTCCACCGCCCGAGGGAATCGACGTCCGCGAGCTGCAGTACCGCGGCGAGCGCGCGCTGCAGCGGGCCGCGGAGCTGCGACCCGTACTGGAGCGGATGCTCGCGGACACGCGTGGCGGACGCGAAGCGCTGGCGGAGCTCTACGACCTGCTGCGGCTCGCGCGGGAGTGAGCGCTCGGACGGCTGGCCGTCGGCGTTCTCTGCTGGACTGGCGGGCGCTGATCGGCATCGGCATCAGTGTCGCACTGCTCTGGTGGGCTTTCCATGAAGAGGATCCCGCCGCCATCTGGGCGGAGCTGAAGCTCGCGGATCCGCTGCTCTTCCTTCTTGCCGCGGCCGCAGCGACCGGCGTCTTCTGGATCCGCGCATGGCGCTGGAAGGGCATCCTCGCCGCGGCCGCCCCCGACACGTCGTTCCGCTCGCGCTTTGCGGCCGTCTCGATCGGCTTCATGGGGAACAACCTGCTGCCGCTGCGGGTGGGTGAGTTCGCGCGCGTCTATGCGCTCGCGCGCATGGAACGTGTGTCCATGGTGGCGTCGTTCGGCTCGCTCGTGATCGAGCGGCTCTTCGACGGGATCTTCGTCGTGCTGCTGCTGTTCGTGGCGGTGTCGCTGCCCGGCTTCCCGCTGGTCGAGAGCAACACGTACCTCGCCGTTGCACGCGGGCTCGGCGTGATGATCACCCTGGCGATCGTGATCCTCGGACTGCTCGTCTGGCAGCCCGTCCGGTCCGTGCGCCTGTTCCAGCGCATCGTCGCGAAGCTGCTTCCCGAAAAGCTCGAGCGGCCACTCATCGACGCACTCGAGTCCTTCCTTGCCGGTGTGGGCGCACTGCGCAATCCATGGCTCGTGCTGCGCACGTCCGCATGGTCGCTCGTGCTGTGGCTGTTCAATGCACTTGGCTTCTATATCGGTCTGCTGGCGTTCGGCATGCGCCTGCCCTTCGAGGCCGCACTCTTTCTGCAGTCCGCCGTCGCCCTGGCAGTCAGCATACCGTCCGGGCCAGGGTTCTTCGGCCCCTTCGAAGGCGCGACCCGCCTGGTGCTGGTCGGCATCTTCGGTGCTGATCGCGCGCAGGCTCTCGCTTACGCGATCGGATTCCACCTCGCCGGTTTCATCCCGATCACGCTGATCGGACTCTTCTACGCGTGGCGCCTGGGTCTGTCGTTGCGCGAGGTCGCGGAAACCGAGGAAGTGGTCGAGGAGCAGGTGGAGGAAGAGACCGGAATCGAGCCCGCGCACGGCGAGCAGCAGTGATGCGTCTCAGCGCCCACGCGAAGATCAACCTCCGGCTGGTCGTGCTCGCACGGGAGACGAGCGGCTATCACCAGATCGAGACGATCTTCTGTCGTATCGGACTCGCGGATGAGGTGGTCATCGAGCCGCGGACTTCACCAGGGCTGACGCTGGACGTGCAGGGCGCCGAGCTGGGGCCAGCACAGAACAACCTGGTCATGCGCGCAGCGCGCGCGTGGTTCGACGAAGCAGGCGTCCAGCCGTACCACGACATCACCCTCCACAAGCGGATACCCGCAGGTGCCGGACTGGGCGGCGGCTCCAGCGACGCCGTGGCGACGCTGCGCGGACTCGATCGCACGCACGAGAACGCGCTCGGTAAGGAACGCCTGCTCCGGATCGCCGCGTCCCTGGGAAGCGACGTTCCCTTTTTCATGACCGATGCTCCGCTCGCGCTCGCCTGGGGACGCGGGGAGCGCATGCTGGCGCACTCCGGACCGGGGGCCGCCCCGGCCGTCGTCGTGATGCCCGCGGCGTCAGTGTCCACCGCGCAGGCGTACGCGAGTCTCGGCGACCGACTCGGCGAAGCGGGACCCGCTCTCATCGATGCGGCCGCACTCGACACATGGGATGCGCTCGCGAATGTCGCGTGCAACGACTTCGAGCGCGTCGTGCTTCCGGAGATCCCCGCACTCACACCCGTGCTCGCACTGCTCCGCTCGCATGGTGCGCGCATCGCGCAGCTCACGGGCAGTGGCTCCGCGGTGTTCGGAATCTTCGACCTGCCCGACGCCGCTGACGCCGCGGCCGCCGCGCTGCGCGCAGCGCAGGCCGACCTGCAGGTGTTCCGGACGGAGGCGGGGGTCTGAAGACTCGCTGCCCGGCATCTGCCAGACTGCTTCGTTGATCCGACTGCGCGACACGATTAGCTTTTTCGCACAATCCCGGGTCGTCTAATGGCAGGACTGAGGACTTTGGATCCTCCAGTGGTGGTTCGAATCCACCCCCGGGAATCTGCAGCACACCGCTGCACGGCTCTGCGATCGAAGCGTTGCGCCGCTCCCCGCCACATTTCAATCCGTTCACACTCGCCCACGCTGTCACACCGGTTTGCTATCATACGGTCAGGCATTACCGGACACCGACGCAGGTGCGGGTGCAGCATGCAGAAATCGAAGCTGATCACGGTGGAACCGATCGCCGGACACTGGATCGTGTATGGGCCCGGGTACTTCTCCGTGCACGAGTGGCGTTCACTCGCGATCCTGACCGCGGAGCGCCTGGCGGTGCGTACGAGCGGGCGCGTCGTCGTCGTAGACCGGTAGCACAGGCCCGTTTCCCCTGCCGTTTGCTCCGGCACGGGCTTCGCGGTACCATCACGGACCACCGCGAAGCCAACCGGGGACTGCATGGCACGTCCGACCCGCATACCATCCCGCAGACTGCCTGAATCGGTTCTACGCCGCCTCGAGGTCACGACGGCCATGGCATGGGAGGCGCTCGTCGAGCAGCACGTCGTCGAGGCGAACGAATTCGTCTCGCTCCTGCGCGACCGCCTCGACATGGAGGACGCGCTGGCGCGCTACCTCGCAGAGATGGACCTGGACGAGACCATGGCGACGGCGGTTCGCACCCGCGTTCTCGTCGCGCTGGAGCCGGTGCCGGAGCCGGCAGCTCCCGCGGCGGAGACCGCCCAGTCCCCCACGCGCGTCGTCGCACCCCGGCCGATGCGGCTGCCCAGCCTGCCCGCCGCGGGCGTCGATGACCAGGATGACGCCGGCTGGCGCCGATTCCGGCCCGACGCCCTCGTGCGCGGCATGCGGCGACGCCAGCAGCGCAGCGACGAGACGGAGACCATGATCGAGCTGGCGCTGGCGCGCGCGGAAGAGGCGATCATGCAGACACACGTCGACAACGCGATCGGCTTTACCGCCCTCCTGGACGACTACGTGGGGATCGGCCGTGCGGTCTCCTACTATCTCGGCGCGGTGGTCCTCACCGGGAGTCGTGCGCACTCGGTGCTGCAGCGCACCATGGCCCGCCTGGCGGACGTGCATCTGCCGCGCTGAGCCCCGTCCGGTCCCGCTCGCGCACACCGGCTCGACGCGCCTGCCGCCCCCGGCAGGGCAGGTCCCGCGCGGTTGACACCCCCTGACGAATCGGGCTAGGTTCCACGGCTGTCGTACTTTGCCCGTGACACCCAGGCTCGATGACGGAATCTTCGTCGACGTCGCATCTGATGCTCCTGAGCGGGACGGCCAACCAGCCGCTCGCGCAGGAGGTTGCGCAGCATCTGAAACTCCAGCTCGCCGACGTGACCATCAAGCGGTTCGCGGACGGCGAGATCTTCGTGCGGCTGAACCAGAACGTGCGCGGTCGCGACGTCTTCATCATCCAGCCGACACCGCCGCCGGCCGACAGCATCATGGAGCTGCTGCTGCTGCTCGACGCGGCGAAGCGGGCTTCGGCGGCCCGTGTCACGGCCATCGTGCCGTATTACGGCTACGCGCGGCAGGACCGGAAGGACCAGCCGCGCGTTGCCATCGGCGCGAAGCTGGTCGCGAACCTGATGGAGGCCGCGGGCGCGGACAAGGTGCTGGGCATCGACTTCCACACGCACCAGATCCAGGGGTTCTTCGACGTCCCGGTCGACCATCTCTATGCCGCGCCGGTGCTCACCGGCTACTTCCGCGAGAAGAAGCTGGAACAGCCGGTCGTGGTCGCCCCCGACGTCGGCGCGGCCAAGATGGCACGCGGCTTCGCGCGCCGGCTGAATGCCAGCTTCGCGATCATCGACAAGCGCCGGCCGCAGCAGAACATCGCCGAGGTGATGGAGGTGGTCGGCGAGGTGGAGGGCCGCAACTGCATCATCGTCGACGACATGATCGATACCGCGGGCACGCTGGTGAGCGTGGTCGCGGCGCTGAAGGAGCGCGGCGCAAAGGAGATCCATGCGGCCGCCACGCACGCGCTGCTTTCCGGTCCGGCGGTCGACCGGCTGCAGAACAGCGACGTCTGCGAAGTCGTCGTCACGAATACACTCGCGCTGCCGAAGGAAAAGCAGTTCCCGAAGCTGCGCGTGCTCTCGGTCGCGGACCTGCTGGCGCGAGCGATCCGCTACACGCACCTGAACGAGTCGGTCAGCCAGCTGTTCGACTGAAGGAGATATCATGGTGGCACAGCCCAAACTGAAGGCGGAAACACGGGAATCGGCTGGCAAGGGCACGGCGCGCAAGCTGCGCGGTGCCGGCCGGATCCCGGTCGTGCTGTACGGCCGAGGCGAGGAGACGCGCTCGCTTTCGGTGGACGCGCACGAGCTCGAGCTGCTGATGCAGCGCGTGCATCTCGAGAACACGATCGTGCAGCTCCAGATCAGCGGCGAGCGCGCGGCGGTCAAGGCGCTCGCCAAGGAGGTGCAGCGGCACCCGTCGAGGCCGGTGATCCTGCACGTCGATTTCTATCAGATTCACGCCGGCGAGAAGATCACGGTCGAGGTGCCGATCCGCCTCGTCGGGCAGGCGCCTGGTGTCCGGACCGGTGGCCTCATGCAGCACGCACTCACGGAGCTGGAAGTGCGCTGCCTGCCGGACAACATTCCGGAGTTCGTCGAGCTGAGCGTCGAGGGGATGGAGATCGGCGACTCGAAGCACGTGGGCGATGTGCCGCTGCCCGATGGCGTCGAGGCGACGCAGGATCCGGAGCGCACGATCTGCAGCGTGATCCCGCCGCAGGCGGGCGTCGCGGAGCCGGGTGCCGAGGAAGTGGCCGAGGGCGAGGGCGGTGAGCCGGAAGTGATCCGCCGCGCCAGGGAAGAGGGCTCCGAGTCCTGATCCGTCCGGGCTCGCCATGAAGCTCGTGTGCGGGCTCGGCAATCCGGGAGCGGAGTACGCAGCCACGCGCCACAATGTCGGATGGTGGCTGCTCGATGAGCTGCGCGAGGAATGGGGCACGACGCCGTTCCGCCGCGCGGGCATCGTGGAAGTGAGCGAAGGCGTCGTCGCCGACCACGACGTCGTGCTGATGAAGCCGCTCACCTGGATGAACCGCAGCGGTGACGCGCTCGCGCCACTGCTGCAGTTCGAAGGATTCGACGTCACACAGGACCTGCTGGTGGTCGTGGACGACGTCGCACTGCCGGTCGGCAGGCTCCGCCTGCGTCCGGGCGGCAGCGCCGGAGGACACAACGGGCTGAAGTCGGTGGAGACAGGACTGCGGACGCGCGAGTACGCGCGACTGCGGATCGGGGTAGGTGCGGCTCCACCGGACATGGACCTGGCGGACTGGGTGCTCGGCCCGTTCTCGCCGGAGGAAGAAGCCGAAGTGCTGGACGCCTTTCCGCGCGCGGTGAACGGTGTGCGGCGCTGGCTGGACGAAGGGACGGAAGCGGCGATGCAGGCGGTCAACGCCTGAGCGCCGAGTCGTGACTCGAGAATGACACCGAACAGGCGCCCGCCGGGCGCCATACGCACGGAGGAGTTGTGACGGACCTGACGACGCTCGCACAGTGGGCGCCCATCCTGGGAGTGATCGGACTCCTGGGCGCGCTCGTGCTCTACCTGTACGTGAGCCGGCAGAGCGCGGGCACCGACGTGATGCAGGATCTGGCGGATCAGATCCACGAAGGTGCCATGGCGTTCCTGCGACGCGAGTATTCGGTGCTCGCGATCTTCGTGATCGTGGTCGCGGCGCTGCTCGGCTGGGCGATCGGCTGGACGACCGCGATCGCGTACGTCACGGGCGCGCTCAGCTCCGTGCTCGCGGGCTTCTTCGGCATGACGGCCGCGACACGGGCGAACGTGCGCACCGCTGCCGCCGCAAAGGAATCGGGGCAGAGCAAGGCGCTGCGCGTCGCCTTCTTCGGTGGCGCGGTCATGGGCCTGTCGGTCGCGGCGCTCGGCCTGCTCGGCATCGGGATCTGGTTCTTCCTCGAGGGCGCGGCTGCCATCAGCGACGCGGAGTTCGTCCGGTTCGGCGAGATCGTCAGCGGCTACGCCATGGGTGCGAGCTCGATTGCGCTCTTTGCGCGCGTGGGCGGCGGCATCTACACCAAGGCGGCGGACGTCGGTGCGGACCTCGTCGGCAAGGTCGAGGCTGGCATCCCGGAGGACGACCCGCGCAACCCGGCGACCATCGCGGACAACGTCGGCGACAACGTCGGCGACGTTGCGGGCATGGGTGCGGACATCTTCGAGTCGTACGTCGGGTCCGTGATCGCAACGATCGCGATCGCGGCGACCAGCCCGCTCTATGCCGGCAGCCGGATGGAGGCCGTCACGCTGCCGATCATCACGATCATCGTCGGCCTGATCGCGTCGCTGATCGGCATCGGGCTGATGAAGGTGCTGGAGAAGTTCAGCCCCGCGTCCGCGCTGCGGAACGTCACGTTCATAGCCGCCATCCTCTTCCTGGTGGCGATGTACTTCATCGTCGGCGGTCTCGGCTTCGAGATCTTCGATCCGGTCGCGGGCCGCGGCTACAGCGAGCATGGCCCCTTCTGGGCGCTGGTGGCCGGCTCACTGGCCGGTGTCCTGATCGGCCTCGCAACGGAGTACTACACGGCCGCCAAGCCGGTGCGTGACATCGCGCAGGCGAGCGAGACCGGCTCCGCCACAAACATCATCGCGGGCCTCGCCGTCGGCATGCAGTCGACTGCTGCGCCGATCCTGCTGATCGCCGCGGGCATCGGCGTCTCCTACTGGACGGCCGGCCTCTACGGGATCGGCATCGCCGCCGTGGGCATGCTCGCGACCGTCGGTGTGACGATGTCGGTCGACGCGTACGGTCCGATTGCGGACAACGCGGGTGGTATTGCCGAGATGAGCCACCTCGGACCCGAGGTTCGCTCGATCACCGACCGGCTCGACTCACTTGGCAACACGACGGCCGCGATCGGCAAGGGCTTCGCGATCGGTTCGGCCGCGCTCACCGCACTTGCGCTCTTCAGCGCGTACGCGTCCGCGGTCGGCCTGCGCGACACGGGGCTCGACATCATCAACCCCGCGGTTACCGTGGGCATGCTGATCGGCGGGACCATCCCGTTCTTCGTCGCCGCACTCACGATGACCGCTGTCGGCCGCGCCGCCGCGGGCATGGTAGAGGAAGTGCGCCGCCAGTTCCGCGAGATCCCCGGCCTCATGCAGGGTACCGCAAAGCCGGACAGCGCGCGCTGCGTCGACATCTCGACGCGGGCCGCGCTGCGCGAAATGGTCGTGCCGGGGCTGGTTGCCGTGATCGCGCCCGTGGTCGTCGGTTACTTCAGCATCAACGCGCTGGGCGGCATGCTCGCGGGCGCGACCGTGACCGGCGTCCTGATGGCCCTGTTCATGGCCAACGCCGGCGGCGCATGGGACAACGCCAAGAAGTACATCGAGACGGGCGCGCACGGCGGCAAGGGCTCGGACCCGCACAAGGCAGCCGTCGTCGGTGACACGGTCGGTGATCCGTTCAAGGACACGGCCGGTCCCGCAATGAACATCCTGATCAAGCTGATGAGCGTGGTTGCCCTCGTGCTCGCGCCCTGGTTCGCGCGGATTCACGGCGCCACACCGCTGGAGGGCGCTGACCAGGGTGCGGCGTTCTTCGACGCGATCCGCACCGCGTTCACCGCACTGCTCGGCTGATCGGTCGACGCCGTTGGACGTGAAGGCCCGGTGCGTGCGCCCCGGGCCTTCTCGCTTGGAGGATGATGCGAGACCTGTCGTTTGAAGCGGCAATCGAGTTTGCACGCGCGCTGATCCGGGTTCCCGGGTCGCCGGGCAACGAAGGGGACGTCGCGCGTCGCGTGATCGCCGAGATGAACGACCTCGGCTTTCACGATGTTCGCAGCGACGACGCCGGCAACGTGATCGGCCGCGCACCAGGGCGCGGCGAAAAGCCGGCGGTGCTGCTCAACTCCCACATGGACGTCGTCGACGTCGGTGACGAGGCGGCGTGGGAGCACCCACCGTACGCTGCGCATCTGGACGGTGAGTTCCTGCATGGCCGCGGCGCGATGGACATCAAGGGGCCGCTCGCACTGCAGACGTACGCGGCCGCGCACTTCCTGGACAGGCCAGGCGCCGGCGACGTGATCGTAGCGCATACCGTGCTCGAGGAGCGCGGTGGCTGGGGCATGGAGCAGCTCCTCGAGAGCGGCGCAGCAGACGCGGGCGCCATCATCATCGGTGAGGCCACGAACGGTGACGTGTGCATCGGCCACCGCGGCCGGGCGGAGCTCGTCGTGGAGATCCAGGGTCTGGCCGGTCACGCGAGTGCGCCCGAGCGTGCGAGGAATCCGATGGACGCGCTGCCACTCGTGGTGCCTGCACTGCAAGAGTTCGCGACGTCGCTGGACAGCGATCCCGTGCTCGGCCCCTCGACGCTGGCACCCACTGCACTGGAAACGCTGCCGCGCAGCCGGAACGTGATCCCCGATCGCGTCCGCATCATCTGCGACTGGCGCGTGCTGCCCGCCATGACGCGCGAAGCTGCAGAGGAGACGCTGCGCGCCCACTTGGCAACGCTGTCGCTGCCCGACGGCCTGTCGCTCGACGTGCGCTACGCCGTCGAGCATCAGCGCACGTGGACCGGCCGCGCGGACGATCGGCGGTTGTTCACCCCGGGATTCCTGCTGAGCCCGCATCACCCGATCGTCGGCGCGGCAGTGAATGCCATCGAATCCAGACTGTCGTACACACCGGGGGTGCGCCCCTGGACCTTCGCCACGGATGGCGGCCACGCGTGCGGCGTGCACGGCATTCCGACGATCGGCTTCGCCCCGGGCGAGGAGCGCTACGCCCACACGAACCGCGAGCGGCTTTCGCTCGCGCAGGCACGTTCCGCGTATGCGGTGTATCCAGAGCTGATCGCTGCTGTGCAGAACGCACTGTGACACCACTGAATTGACTGAAAGCGACATCCTCTCCGGGGCGCTGGCGCCTGCGCTGAGGAGATCGAAGTAGAATGCCCAATCTGCGACTCGGAATCGTCGGACTGCCGAACGTCGGCAAGTCGACACTGTTCAATGCACTGACGGGGGCGGGTGCCCCGTCCGAGAACTACCCCTTCTGCACGGTCGACCCCAACGTCGGCGTGGTCGAAGTGCCGGACCCGCGCGTCGACCTGCTGGCACAGGTCGTCAAGCCGCAGCGCACCGTTCCTGCCGTCGTCACCTTCGTCGACATCGCGGGCCTGGTGAAGGGTGCATCGGAGGGAGAAGGCCTGGGCAACCAGTTCCTCGGCAACATCCGCGAGGTCGACGCGATCGTGCACGTCGTGCGCTGCTTCGAGGATCCCGACGTCACGCATGTCGCCGGCGATGTCGATCCAGTCCGCGATCGCGAGATCATCAACCTGGAGCTCGCGCTCTCGGACCTCCAGCAGATCGAGCGCCGCCTGCAGCGCGCGGAGAAGGAGGCCCGGACCGGTGGCAAGGAGGCCGTCGCCGAGCTCGACCTGCTGAAGCGACTGCACGCGCTCCTGGGCGATGGCAAGCCCGCCCGGCTCGTGGAGCTGAAGAACGACGAGGAAGCGCGCCTGCTGCGCACCTACAACCTGCTCACCGCCAAGCGCGAGCTGTACGTCGCCAACATCGCCGAGGGCGACCTGCCCGGAGGCGAGAACGAGTACGTCCAGCGGCTGCGCCAGGCGATCGAGGCCGACGGCGAGCCCGCCGAGATCGTGCCCCTCTCGGCCCGGATCGAGGCCGAGCTGATCGAGCTCGAGCCCGAGGAGCGCGCGGCGTTCCTCGCGGACTTGGGGCTCGCGGAGCCCGGGCTGCACCGCCTGATCCGCACCGGCTACGAGCTGCTCGACCTGATCAGCTACTTCACGGCCGGGGAAAAGGAGGTCCGCTGCTGGACCATCCGTCGCGGCACCAGGGCGCCGGGCGCGGCGGGCGAGATCCACTCGGACTTCGAGCGCGGCTTCATCCGCGCGGAGACGCTCGGCTGGGACGATTTCGTGGCGGCCGGCTCGCAGAAGGAAGCGCGGGAAAAGGGGCTGGTCCGGAGCGAGGGCAAGGAGTACGTCGTCCGGGACGGCGACATCCTGCTCTTCCGGTTCAACGTCTGAGGCGGTATACTACAAGGCTGGACTCCTGCCCCTCCCGCCACGGTGGAGGGGCCGCACAGACCGGAGGAATCGTGAGAGGCTACGAGGTCGTCTACATCTTCGATCCGCAGGTCGCCGACGAGGCGATCGAGCAGAAGCTGGATCGCTATCACCAGTTGCTGACGCAGAACGGCGCGGGCGAGATCACCGCCCGCGACGACTGGGGCCGTCGGCAGCTCGCCTATCCCATCCGCAAGCAGACGAGCGGCCGCTACGTGGTCGTGCAGTTCAACGCGGCGGCCGAATCGCTGCCGGAGTTCGAGCGTCTGCTGAAGCTGGACGAGGAGCTGCTGCGTTACCTCGTCGTCCTGCACGACGGTGAGCCGGCGGCGCCGATGTCGATTGCGACGCGCGCGGACCGGCCGAGCGATGACGACGACGACGAGGAGGAGTAGCATGCGTCGCGGCGCAAAGGCGTGCCCGCTCTGTGAGGCGGGGATTCGCCAGATCAACTACAAGGACGAGAAGACGCTGAGCCGTCTGATCACCGAGCAGGGCAAGATGCTCCCGCGTCGCATGACGGGCATGTGCGCGCGGCACCAGCGGCAGGTGACGACCGCGATCAAGCGGGCGCGTTATCTGGCGCTGGTCCCGTATGTCCGACGCTACTCGGACTGAGGCCGGGCCCGGGCGGCGCGGCTGGGGGTCGGCGATCGCGCTGGGCGTTGCGACGCTGCTGCTCTGGTCGCTTCACCCGACGCTGCTGATCCTCGTTCCGTTCGCGCTCCTGCTGATTGCACTGCCGCCGCGGCGGCCGCCGCTGGTCGTGGGTGCGGCGCTGTTGCTCTGGTTCCTGTTCAGCGGCAGTCGGAGCGGCGCGCTCTGGTACGTGGAGCGCGGCTGGGCCCTGCTGCTGGCGGGTTGGTTCATCGCGTTCGGCGCGATGTGGCCGCGCCGCTCGTTCATCGTGCGTGGCCTGGCGAGCGTGGCGGCGACCATGGCGTCGGCCGCGCTGGTGGTCGCCTCGAGCCGGCCCGGGCCGTCCTTCGTCGAAGGACTGGTGAGCCAGCAGATGCGAACGGCCGCTTCCGAGTCGATCGCGCTGTTCACCCAGATGCTCGGCTTCGAGCGGGTGTCGGCGCAGGTGCAGGAAGCGATGTTCGCCGCGGCGGACCTGCAGGTGCTGGTGTTTCCTGCGCTGCTCGCGCTCGGCTCGCTGACCGGGTTGGCCGTTGCGTGGTTCGTGTACCGGCGCCTGGGCATCGGGGATGCGGCGCCGCTCAGGCCGCTGCGGGAGTTCCGGTTCCCGGATGATCTCGTCTGGGTGCTGATTGCGGGGATGCTGCTGCTCGTGCTGCCGCTGGGAGCGGCGGCGGAACGTGCGGGCACGAACCTGCTGACGTTCATGGCGGCGCTCTACGCGCTGCGCGGGCTGGCCGTGCTGCTGGTGGTTGCCGGAGTGCCGGGGCCCCTGGGGCTCGTAGTCAGCGGTGTGCTGTTGCTGTTTCTCTATCCGCTGATCATGGCCATGACGGTCCTGGTCGGCGTAACGGATACGTGGTTGGATATTCGGGCGCGGCGCGTTGCGGCGCCGCCGTCCTCCTGACGGAGCGCGAAGATGAAGACGACAAAGCTGATTCTGCGGCAGGACATCAACAAGCTGGGCGAAGCGGGCGAAGTGGTTTCGGTGCGTGCCGGCTACGCCCGGAACTACCTGCTGCCGCAGGGGCTCGCGTACGCGGCGACGGCGGCGAACATGCGGCAGCTCGAGGAGGAGCGGAAGCGGGTCGAGGTGCGTGCCCGCCGGGACTACCTCGAGGCCAAGCGCCGTTCTGCGCAGCTCGAGACCGTGTCGCTCACGTTCCACGTAAACGCGGGCGAGGAGTCCAAGCTGTTCGGCTCGATCACGGCCGCGGACATCGCGGGGCGGCTGAAGGAGCAGGGGCTGGACTTCGAGGTGGATCGCCGCTGGATCGAGCTCGAAGAGCCGATCAAGGCGCTCGGCGTCTACAACGTGCCGGTGCGGCTGCACACGGACGTGAAGCCCGAGGTCAAGGTCTGGGTCATCAAGGCGGAGTAGCAGCACTGCTGTCTGCCTTCTGCGGCGGCGGTCCACGGGACGGCCGCCGCATGTCGTTTTCCACCCGCACATCGGCCGGATCGGCCTCGATCGTGCGATGTGCCGGGGTGGCTACAATTCTGGAGCGCGGACGGGAATGAACGATCAGGAGCGGGCGCGGACGACGCGCAGCGGTTCGGTGGAGAGCGACGGCGGGGTGGTGCAGGTCGGCGACGGCATGGAGGTGCCGGCAGCACTCGCACGCGCGATCGACCTGGCGAAGGATCGCAAGGGGCGGGACATGCTGCTGCTCGACCTGCGCGGGATCTCCAACGCCACGGATTACTTCCTGCTCGTCACCGGCACGTCCGACACGCACGTCAAGGCCGTTGCGGACCACATCCTCGAGGAATTGCGGGAGGATGGCGTCAAGCCGATGCACATCGAGGGGGTGCGCACGGGCCGCTGGGTGCTGATGGATTACATCGACTTCGTGATTCACGTGTTCCACCCGGCCGCGCGCGAGTTCTACCAGCTCGAGCGGCTGTGGGGCGACGCCCCCTCGCACGCCTTTCCCGACGAGAGCTGAGAGGCGCCACGCTCGGATCCCATGCCGAGGTCCGAGCGGCGCACGCAGGAATTTCGTGTCCTGTCAAGTGGTTCCGGGACGCCGCGTGCCTGCGGTGATTTCCACGCATTCCCTACCGCCGGCGGTGGAGCCGGGATACATTACGCCGTCCCCGACCCGGGGTACGCGCGGCGCCCGCGGGCTGCGGCCAGCGGAGCATCGCGTACGACGCGGATCGCATAACAAGCATACATGACAGCCGGTTCGTGGCCGAAACCGACGCCGTTTGATCTGCAGGACGGTGTCGACGACGAGGTGTTATCGCTCCTGTTCGGCGGGCCGGACGCGGAGCTCGCGGGTGTGCTGCTGCTCGCCGCGCCGGGTGCGCGTGCGAACGGCTGGGCCGCCCGCACGGCGATCGCATTGGCGACGGCGTGGACGGAGCGATCGGGCACGGTCATCCTCGCCGACGCTTCCCTGGAGTCGCCCGAGCTGCACGGGTTCCTGGCGGAGCAGAACGGCGAGGGGGTCGCGGACGTGTTTCAGTTCGGCGCCTCGCTCCGGCGCGTGCGCCGCACGGTCGAAGGGTATCCCTTCGAGTTCATCCCGGCGGGTGCGTACGTCCTCGATCCAGAGGGGGTGATGCGGCACGGCGCGTGGTCTCGACTGCTCGAGGACACGCTGTCGATCGGCCGTCGTCTCATGGTGTACGCGACCGCGGGCGCGCCCGGTGTCGACGCCCTGGCCGAGCGGGTCGGCGCGGTGGTACTTCTCGCGGCCGCGGACGACGAGGTCGATCCGGAGCAGTTCAGCGCCGACCTGCGGGGGGTGCTCCAGCCATCGGCGGGCGGCGCGGCTGCGGATGCCGGGGCCCGCGTCGCGGCGCGACGCCCGGACGCGGAGTTCGAGCGGCTTCGTCTGCCGCAGGGCGAGGCGCGCGAGTCGCACATCGCCGACCTGCGCATGCAGCAGCGTGCGACGGTGCTCGGCCGGCCCACGGAGCAGGCAGACGCCGCTGCCGGTCGGACCGCGCCGCCATTGCCGACGGAGCGCGTCGTCCCCGTCGAGGCCGCGTCCGACCTGGAGCAGCCGGTGTTTCCGGAGCCGCCGGAACGCACGCGGTCCGGGCCCGGTGCGATGCTGCTGACCCTGCTCGTCGTGCTGCTGTTCAGCCTGTTGGCGGGAGCGTGGCACTTCTGGGGACGCGATTGGCTTGCGTCGCGTCGCGATCCTGCGCCCATTGCGCCGGTCGACTCGGCCGTGGCGACACCGGCGCTGCCGGTTGCGAGCGGGCCGGTGCGGCCGCTGCCGCTGTCGGTCGCCATGGAGGCGTATACCAGTCTGCCGGCCGCACTCGAACGGCAGCGCGCGCTCACGGCGATCGAGCCGGACGTGGGCTTCCTGATCTCGCCGACGCTGGTGGACAGCACACTGTATTACCGCGTGTTCGCGGGCCCCATGCCTGACACGGCGTACGCCGACAGCGTTGCCGACCAGATGGTGCGCAACGGGCTTCGCAGCGGGCGCATCGACAACGACGTTCACGCGACGCCGCTCGCGTTCCTGGTAGCAGAGCTCGAGACGGACAGCGCCGCGCGTGAGCGGCAGACGGAGCTCGAGCAGCTCGACATCCCGACCTATATCGTGCGCATCGCCGCGGCGGACGGCGAGCGCTTCCGCGTGTACGCCGGTGCGTACAGCGGCCGCGGTGAAGCGGAGGTCATGCGACAGCTCCTGCGCAATGCCGGTGTGCAGGACTCACTCGTCACGAGAGTAGGCAGCAGCGCCCAATGAAGCTTCGTCGTCTGGTACTGCAGGGATTCAAGTCGTTCGCGGATCGCACCGAGCTGCACTTCCACGAGGGCATCACGGCGATCGTCGGGCCGAACGGCTGCGGCAAGTCGAACGTGAGTGACGCGATCCGCTGGGTGCTGGGTGAGCAGCGCGCATCCGCGATCCGCGGCTCCAAGATGGAGGAGGCGATCTTCCAGGGCACGGTGCAGCGCAGGCCGCTGAACCGGGCGGAAGTGGCGCTCACCTTCGACAACGAGGAAGGGCGGCTGCCCGTCCCGCAGAGCGAGGTGGAGATCCGGCGCGTGGTCTTCCGGGAGGGCGGCAGCGACTACCTGCTCAACCGCCAGTCCGTTCGTCTGCGCGACATCTTCGACATCTGCCGTGACACGGGTCTGGGCGCGAACGCGTACACCGTCATCGAGCAGGGCATGGTCGATCGTATCCTGTCCGACCGCCCCGATGATCGTCGGCACATGTTCGAGGAAGCGGCAGGGATCGGGCGCTACAAGGATCGTCGCAAGTCGGCACAGCGCCGTCTCGAGGCTGCCGAGGCCGACCTGGCACGCCTCGAGGACCTGGTCGCAGAAGTCGAGTCCAAGGTGCGCAGCCTGGCACGGCAGCGCGGCAAGGCGAAGCGCTACGAGGAGCTGCGCGCACGGCGTCTCGGCCTGGAGGTGACGGTCGCGCGCGCCGAGCTCGAGCAGGTGCGTGACACGATCGAGCGTACGACGACGCGGCTCGCGGGCATCGAGGAGGAGGACCCGTCTTCGCGCGCAGCGCTGAGCACGGCAGAGGCCGAGCTGGAGCGACGTCGCCTGGAATCGACGGAAGCGAGCCGGCAGCGGAACGCGGCGGCGGCGCGTCTCGAGGAGCTGGCGCGGATGGTCGCGGAGCGCGAGCGCGAGATCGCGATTGCGGATGAGCGCCGGGCGCACGCGGAGCGCAGGCTCGAGCAGATCGCAGCCGAGCGTGGCGACCGGACAGCGCGGCTGCAGGCGCTCGAGAGCGAGCTGCAGTCGCTGCAGACGGAGCATGCGGGGCAGCAGGGCATCGTCGAGTCGCTGAGCGGTCGTGTCGCGGAGGTGCAGGAGCGGCAGGCTGCGCTTCGCCAGGAGGTCACGGACGTGCGTCGCGCCGACGAGGAGGCGCGCGCGCACGAGGCCGAGCTCACGCGGACGCTCGCGCGGCTGGAGGCCGACGCGGGCGGCGCGGAGGCACGCGCGAATGACGCGCTGAACCGCCTCGAGGAGCTGGAGCTCGAGCGCGACGAGCTGAGCGCCGAGCTGAGCCGGCTGGACGATCAGGGCGACCTGTTTGCCGAGCAGACGCGCACGCTGGGCTCCCAGCTCGACACGCTGCGCGCGCAGCATGCGGCCGCCGAGGAAGAGCTGCAGGTGCTGCGGCGCGCCGAGCAGGAGGCGCGCGAGGCGCTGGCCGCCGCGGATGCGGAGGCGAGCCGACTGGCATCCCAGGCCGCGGCGCTCGAGACGCTCGAGCGCGAGCACCACGGCTTTGCACCGATCGTCGCTGCGGCGATGGACGCCAGTGGTGAGCTGACGGGTGTGCTCGGCCCGGTCGCCGAGTTCCTGCGGCTTCCCGCCGAGCGGGCGTCCAGTGTCGAGAGTGCGCTGAACTCGCTGCTGCAGGCACTCGTCGTCAAGGATCCGGACGCGCGACAGCGCTTCCGCGACTGGTTCGCCGCGCAGGAGAACCGGCACGGCACGGTGGCGCTGTTGCCGCAGGACGCGCTGCCCCGGCTCGAGGCACTGCTCGACGTCATCGAGTTCGTCGGAGAGCCGGCAGCGGAGCCCGTGCTGATCGGGCGTCGCGAGCGACTGCGCGAACGGCTCGCCGCGGCAGAAACCGCGGAAGCGGAGCGCACGCGCCGGGCGGACGCGCGCACCGAAGCCGCCGAGGCAGTGGCCGCGGCCGAGATGGCACTGCGTGAGCTCAAGTCGCGTGTCGATGCGGTCGAGCTGGACCTGCGGCGCGCGAGCGCGGACGAGGCGAACCGCTCCGGTCAGCATCTGCGGGTCACGCGCGCCCGTGAGGAGCTGGAGCGCCGGCGCGCGGAGCTGCTGGGGCACATCGAGAAGTCGCGCAGCGACGCCGAGCAGATGCGGGCACAGCGCGCCGGTCTCGAGGAGCAGCTCCTCGCACACCGCGCCGGCTGGCAGGAAGCCACGCAGACACTCTCGGAGCGCGAGGAGGCCTGGGAGCAGGTGCGCGACGAGGAGGCCGAGCTGCGGGTGGCGCATGCACGTGCGGAAGGTGCGCTCAGCGCGCTCGAGCGCCGGCTGGCGGCCGCGCGCGAGGAGCAGGTGCAGATCGGCCAGCGGCTGGAGTCGCTGGAGCGCGAAGAGGCGGAGCACCGCGACAGCCTGACGCAGCTCGGCGCGCGACGCGCCGAGGCGGCCGAGCGGCTGGAAGAGATGTTCGCCCAGCGCGACGAGGTTGCCGTGGAGCTGCGCGGGCTGGACGATGCGCTCGCGGAGGCGGCCGACAGCGCGGTGGAGCTGGAGACGCAGGTGCGCAGCCTCCGGCGCGCCGCCGACGAGCGGAGCGAGCTGCGCCATCGGCTCGAGATCCAGCGCACGGAAGCACAGGCTGCGGAGCGCCGCGTGCGCGAGCGCCTGGAGGCGGAGTGGGGCCGATCGTTCGAGGAGCTGATGGAGGAGGCGGAGATCGTCGATGGCGACCCGGATGTGCTGCGCGCCGAGTTGCAGGCGATCGGTGCAGACATCGAGCGCCTCGGGCCGATCAACATGCTCGCCGTCGAGGAGCACGCCGAGGAGAGCCAGCGGCTCGAGTTCCTGCAGACGCAGCGCGACGACCTGACGAGGGCGCGTGACGACCTGCAGTCGGCGATCCGGCAGATCAACCGCACGGCAAAGGAGCTGTTCCAGCAGACATTCGAGCAGATCCGGCAGAACTTCCAGAAGACGTTCACCACGCTCTTCGAGGGCGGCGAGTGCGACATCCGCCTGGAAGATCCGGAGGATCCGCTGGAGTCGCCGATCGATATCGCCGCATCGCCGCGGGGCAAGCGCACGCAGCGCATCCACCTGCTGTCCGGTGGTGAGCGCGCGCTGACCGCGCTGGCGCTGCTGTTCGCGATCTACCTGGTCAAGCCGAGTCCCTTCTGCGTGCTCGACGAGGTCGATGCACCACTCGATGAAGCGAACATCGGCCGCTTCATCGCGATGCTGAAGGAGTTCAAGCAGACGACGCAGTTCATCGTCATCACGCACAATCCGAGGACCATGGAAAGCGCCGACTGGCTGTACGGCGTGACCATGGAGGACCCGGGCATCAGCAGCATCGTCGGCGTCAAGCTCGACGAGGTGCTGGCCGGTGCAGCAAACGGAAACGGGAGCGTCGTCGGGTGACGATGACTCTCCGGTACACTCGTCGTCCTGTGCTCTGAGACATGGCCAACTACATCCTGACCGGCGCCGCAGGCTTCATCGCATCCCGCGTGGCAGACCAGCTGCTCGCACGCGGGGACCGCGTGATCGGCGTCGACAACCTCAATGATGCATACGATGTACGGCTGAAGCACTGGCGGCTGCGCAACCTGCAGGGCCGTGACGGCTTCAGCTTTCACGAGCTCGACATCTGCGACCGCAGCGGCGTCGAGCGGCTGTTTCGCGATGCAGCGGACGAGGGGCCGATCGACGGCGTGATCAACCTGGCGGCACGGGCCGGCGTGCGGCAGTCAGTGGAAAATCCCTGGGTCTACATCGAGACCAATACGACGGGCACGCTGAACCTGCTCGAGCTGTGCGTGAAGCACGACGTCGGGAAGTTCATGCTGGCATCGACGTCGAGCCTCTATGGCACGGAGAATCCGCGCCCGTACAGTGAGGACGCGGACACCAACCGCCCGCTCTCGCCCTATGCTTCCTCGAAGAAGGCGGCCGAGGCGCTTTGCTACACGTACCACTACCTGTACCAGATCGACGTCTCCATCTGCCGCTACTTCACGGTGTACGGCCCCGCAGGCCGGCCGGACATGAGCCTGTTCCGGTTCGTGCAGTGGATCAGTGAAGGGAAGCCCGTCACCGTGTTCGGGGACGGCAGGCAGGAGCGGGACTTCACGTACGTCGACGACGTGGCGCGGGGAACGATCGCCTCGATGCGGCCGCTCGGTTACGAGATCATCAACCTCGGCTCCGATGAGCCGGTGGTGCTCGCGGACGCCGTGCGACTGGTCGAGGAGTATACCGGCAGGCAGGCGAACATCGTGAATCAGCCGCGTCATCCGGCGGACGTGCTGGCGACGTGGGCCGACATCAACAAGGCGGGCCGGTTGCTCGAGTGGCGGCCGCAGACCAGCTTCGCACAGGGCGTACGCAACCTGGTCGACTGGTACAACGAGAACCGCGAGTGGGCGCGCGAGATCCGGACGGATTGAGCACCGGGCTCACCGTCGTCGGCTGCGGTACCGCGGCGCTTGACGGTGAGCGCGTCTGTTCCGGGTACCTCGTGGAGGCGGAACACACGGTTCTCCTCCTGGACTGCGGCCCCGGCATCGTCTACAGCCTTGCCCGGCATCGGCTGCCGTGGCAGCGCCTCACGCACCTTGCCCTCACACACTTCCACACGGACCACATCGGCGACGTCCCGGCGCTGCTGTTCGCGCTGCAGTACGGGATGTATCCGCCGCGCGAAGAGCCGCTGACGATCATCGGACCGCGCGGAACACGCCGGCGGCTGCAGGCGATGAGCCGCGCGTTCGGTGACTACGTCACGCACGCGTCCTTCGGCGTGAACGTGTGCGAGATCGTGCCGGGCGGCTCAGTTCACGCAGGCGGGGTGGAGCTGAGCGTCACACGAACACCACACACGGAGCACTCGATCGCGTACCGCGTCCGCTCGGCCGATTGCACGATCGGCTACACCGGCGATACCGGGCCGTCTGCCGACGTTGCCGACTTCCTGCACGGCGTGGACGACCTGGTCGCGGAGTGCTCCGTACCGGACGAGCAGGCCATGGACATTCACCTGACGCCCTCGTCGCTCGCGGTACTCGCGCTGCGCGCGCAGCCACGGCGCCTGGTGGTGACCCATGTCTATCCGCACCTCGAGCGCAGCACGGTACCGGAGCAGCTGCGTGCACACGGCTGGGAGGGCCGCACGGTCGTGGCGGCCGATGGAATGAGACTACGATGAGCAGCACGGAGCCACACGCATGAGCAGGGAAGCAGTCCAGCGCGTGCCGCTCCTCGACCTGCGCGCGCAGTACGCATCGCTGCGCGACGACGTCGAGGAGGCAATCAGGCGCGTTGTGGAATCGCAGCATTTCATCCTCGGGCCCGAGGTCGACGCGCTGGAGCGCGAGATGGCCGACTATTGCGGCACCGCGCACGCTGTCGGCGTATCGTCGGGCACGGATGCGCTGCTCGTCGCGCTCATGGCGCTGGGTGTGCGGCCCGGTGATGAGGTGATCACCTCGCCGTTCACGTTCTTTGCGACCGCCGGCACCGTTGCACGGCTCGGCGCACGCACCGTCTTCGTGGACATCGACCCGGACACGTTCAACATCGACCCGGCACGCGTCGAGGCGGCGCTTTCTCCACGGACGAAAGCGATCATCCCCGTGCACCTGTTCGGCAGGCTCGCGGACATGGATACCGTGATGCAGGTTGCGCGCGGCGCGGGTGTGGCGGTGGTGGAGGACGCGGCGCAGGCGATCGGTGCTCGGGACGGCGCCGGCCGACGCGCAGGAGCGATCGGCGACATCGGCGCCTTCTCGTTCTTCCCGAGCAAGAACCTGGGTGCCTTCGGCGACGCCGGCATGGTCACGACATCGGACGGGTCGCTCGACCGGCTGTTGCGCCAGTTGCGCGTCCACGGCATGGAGCCCAAGTACTTCCACAGCATGGTTGGCGGCAATTTCCGGCTGGACGCGCTGCAGGCGGCTGTGCTGCGGGTCAAGCTGCGTCACCTCGATGCGTGGCACGAAGCGCGTCGTCGCAATGCCGCACGCTACCGCGAGCTCTTCGCGCAGGCGGACCTCGAGCAGGTCACGCTTCCCGGGGACGTGCCCGGGCACATCTACAACCAGTTCGTGATCCGCGTGCCCGACCGTGATGCTCTGCGGGACCACCTGACGGCGGATGCAATCGGCACGGAGGTCTACTACCCGCTGCCGTTGCACATGCAGGAGTGCTTCGCCGACCTGGGCTATCGCGCGGGCGATTTTGCGCACGCGGAGCGCGCCGCGCACGAAGTGCTCGCGCTGCCGATCTACCCCGAGCTGGAGGACGTCGCGCTGCAGCGGGTGGTCGCGTCGATCGAGGACTTCTACGCCACGCGCTGAACGGCGGCTGCTTTACGCCGTCGCGGACCACCGCTAGCTTCCGGGAGGCGCGTCCCACGCGCCGCTTACTCCTTCGTGAGCCGGAAGTATGCTGGTCGTCATGAGTAACAGCGCGGCGGAGGCCGACGTCCGCCGGGTCATCGACGTCATCCGCGAGATGGGCTACGAGGCCCGACCGATCCCGGGGCGCCAGCGCACCGCGATCGGGTTGATCGGCAATGACGGCAAGGTGGATGGCGCCCGCCTCGAGGGCCTGCCCAATGTCCTGCAGGTCATCCACGTCACGCAGCCGTACAAGCAGGTTTCGCGTGAATGGCGCCAGGAGCCGACCATTGTCGAGCTCGCCAACGGCACGCGCATCGGCGGCGACGAGGTCGTGCTGATGGCCGGGCCGTGCTCGGTCGAGTCACTCGAGCAGATCGTCGGCATCGCGCACCGGCTCCGGCAGAGCGGGGCAACCGTGCTGCGCGGCGGCGCGTTCAAGCCGCGCACCTCGCCGTACGCATTCCAGGGACTTGGTGTCGAGGGGCTTCGCATGCTCGCGCGGGCACGTGAGGAGAGCGGACTGGCCATCGTCACCGAGGCGCTGGAGACGGAAACGGTAGACGTGGTCGCGGAGTACGCCGACATCATCCAGATCGGCGCGCGCAACATGCAGAACTATCCGCTGCTCCGACGCGCCGGTCGTACGGGCAGGCCGATTTTGCTCAAGCGCGGCCTTTCCGCCACCATCAAGGAGTTGCTGCTCAGCGCCGAGTACATCCTCGCGGAAGGCAATGAGCAGGTCATCCTCTGCGAGCGCGGCATCCGCTCCTTCGACGACCAGACCCGCAACCTGCTCGACCTGAGCGCCATCCCCGTGGTGAAGGCGCTCTCGCACCTGCCCATCATCGCGGACCCGAGCCATGGGACGGGCATCCGCGCGAAGGTGACGCCGATGGCGCGTGCGGCGGTCGCAGCGGGCGCCGACGGCCTGCTGATCGAGGTGCATCCGGACCCCGATCGCGCACTCTCCGACGGCGCCCAGTCGCTCTGGCCGGAGCAGTTCGACGAGCTGGTCGAACAGGTCGGCGGGATCGCCGACGCGATCGGCCGCCGGCTCGCCGCGCCGATCGCAAAGCTGGCGGTCTGAAGCGGCAAGAGCGCAGCAGCCTACAGACTGCGGTGCTCCACCATCGAGCAGCGGTCCTGCACCACCTTGATTCCGGCGGCAGCCCAGCGGGCTGCCGCTTCGTCGTTGCGGATCCCGAGCTGCAGCCAGACCGCGTCCGGCTTCTTCTCGAGGATCTCGTCCACGTGCTTTGCCACGTCGCCGGACCGGCGGAACACCACCACGAGATCGATGTCCCCGGGGATGTCCGTCAGCCTGCGGTAGACGCGCTCACCGAGGATCGTGGTGACCTCCGGGTAGTACACGGGCACCGGGACGATCTCGTAGCCGGCGCCCTGCAGGTAACGGGGCACATAGAACGCCGGCGCCGTCGCGCGGTCCTCCGGCTTGATGCCGATGATCGCCACCCGCTTCGCCGAGCGGAGCACGTCCCGCATCCCTTCCGTCGTCGTGATCAGGTTCTCGTTCGCCTGTGTCGCCACTGCTCACCTCGGGTTGACCCATTTCGTTGCTGCAGTTAGCTTTGATGCAAGAACGTCGCCCCAGGAAACGTAGGGCGCGAGCTCACGAACCCCGTCAGGGCCCCGCAGGCAGCAGCGGTAAGTGACGTGAGCGTCGCTACGGATTTCCTGGGGCGATTTCTATGCTGTAGCCTCGGGTTGCACGGCTGCCGTCAATCGCAGTAGCATCCCCGTTCGATTCGCAATTCCTCGTCGTGATGGTGCAGTCCATGGCCACGACCCGCGCCGCACTCGCGCGTACCTACCGTCCACGCAACTTCGCCGAGATGGCGACGCAGGCGCACGTCTCCGAGACGCTGCGCGCGGCCGTCGCGCGCGGCCGGGTCGCCCACGCGTATCTCTTTTCTGGTCCTCGCGGGGTAGGCAAGACGACGGCGGCGCGCGTGCTCGCGATGGCGCTCAACTGCCCGAACCGCGTCACGGAGGAGACCGCGGACGGGCTGAAGCCGGGCGAGCCGTGCGGACGCTGCGAGTCGTGCGAGCGCATCTGGGCCGGACGCACCTCGCTCGACGTCGTGGAGATCGACGCCGCTTCGAACCGCGGCGTCGATGACGCCCGCGACCTGCGTGAGCGCGCCATGTACGCGCCGACCGGCGATGAGCGCTTCAAGGTCTACATCATCGACGAAGCGCACATGCTCACGCGCGAGGCATGGAACGCGCTCCTCAAGATCCTCGAGGAGCCGCCGCCGCGCGTGATCTTCGTCTTCGCGACCACCGAGCCGCAGAAGATCCAGCAGGCCGCGGCACCGATCCTGTCGCGCACGCAGCGCTTCGACTTCCGGCGCATCGGGGTCGATGACATCGTGGTCCGGCTGAAGACCATCCTGGCCGAGGAGGGGATCGAGGCCAGCGACGATGCACTGCTGCCCATCGCGCGGCGCGCCGACGGCGGGCTGCGCGACGCCCTCTCGCTGCTCGACCAGGTGCTGTCCTTCTCGGGGCGCACCGTCACGGTCGACGACGTCACGCGCGTGCTCGGCCTGATCGGCGACGAGCTCTACCTCGAGCTCTTCGGCATCCTGGCCGACCGCCGCGCGGGCGACGTGTTCCGCTTCGTGCAGCGCATCCTGGACGACGGGTACGACCTCACCGAGTTCTATCGCGGGCTCACCGACGTGCTGCGCACGCTGCTGATCGGCAAGTACGACGGCGCGGACGCGATGCAGGTCCGCGACGACCTGCGCCAGCACTACCTGGACGTCGCTGCACGCTTCGAGGCGACCGACCTGCTGCGCATGCTCGCGCTCGCGTCGGAGCTCGACACCGAGGGCCGCTTCCGCAAGAGCGCCAACCCACGCACCATGCTCGAGGTGCTGCTCCTCCGCTTCGCATACCTCGACCGTACCATTGCCGTGGAAGAGCTGCTCCGCGCTGCGGGCGGAGCGCCTCCGCCGGAGCGCTCGCCCCGGGCAATCCCCGATCCCCCGGGACCTGAAGCCTCCTCCGCGCCGCGCCGGGCGGGGCGAGGCGGGGAAGCGACGGCGCGGACGGCAGCGGCCGTAGAGGAGCGTCCTCGCACCCCCGCGCCTGCCGCACAGGCTCCGGCCACCGGGCCTGCGCCAGCCCCGCCCGCGCCCTCCGTCGCGGAACCGGCGGCATCGAACCAGGCCGCTCCGCTCGCGACCGCGAACGACCAGCCCGCTCCCGTGGCTCCGCGCAGCGCCACCGCCGCGGCCGCCCTGCGCGCCCTCCAGCGCGACGGCAGCCGGATTCCGCACGGGCTCGGCATCTTCCTGAAAGTCGCACGCGTCGAAGAGCAGGGTCCCGACAGGGTGGTGCTGTCGGTTCCGCCGGGGCCCGGACTCGAGCGCCTGAGCGGCGACAGCCGCGATGCCCGCGCACTCGAGCAGGCGTTCAGCGACGCACTCGGCCGCACCGTCCAGCTCGTGGTCCAGGCGGCCAGTCTCGGCGAGGCCGCCACGCCCCGGCGCCTCACCCCCGAGCAGGTCCGCGCCGACCGGCTGGCGCGCATCGCCCGCGAGCAGCCAATGCTGGCTCGAGCGGTCGAGGCCTGGGACCTGGAGCTGATCGACGACTGAGTGCTCTCTTCCAACCGTTTTCAACCACGAAGGACGCAGAGGGCGCAGAGCTGATTACCGCGGGGGACTATGAGAGTCGCGAAGGAATCATGGCGGACGCTGCTTCCGGGCCGGAGCAGCGTTCATTTTTTCGGTGTCCTGTGCGGCGGGCGAGTGACCTCCGTGTCCTTTGTGGTCTCCGTGGTTAACAACGAGACTTTCAACGCGGGAAAAAACAGACATCGCGCCGCCCCGGCGCGGATGTCACCGTCGAGCCATGGCTGAATCCCATGAGCTGGGCCGGCGCGCCGAGGCGGCCGTCGCCGACCACCTGGACAGCACCGGCTGGTCGGTGCTCGCCATGAACTGGCGCTTCCGGCACAAGGAAATCGACGTGATCGCCCGGCGCGGTGAGCTGATCGCGTTCATCGAGGTGAAGTGCCGTTCCGGCAGCCGTTTCGGCCAGCCGGCAGAGGCGATCACTCTGTCCAAACGACGCGACCTGGCCGCCGCGGCTCACGCATGGATCTGCCGGAACCGGCCGTCCTGCGCCGCGTTCCGCTTCGACCTGTGCAGTGTAACGGTGCGGCCGGACGGGCGGCTCGACATCGAGCACGTGGAGGACGCCTGGCGATTGTGAGGGCTGCCAGCCGCCGGCCAGGCTCGGCCAGCGACCCGTGCCCTTTGAGGCACAAAGAGACAGGAACTCGCCTACCCCGCGGGGTACCATCATGTCGCAGGACGGCCGGGTCCTCTCCTTGCGAGCGGCGAAGGCGGACGTCTATACTCGGGAACGCTTTCAGAAGGCGATGTCCGGATTTTCCATGACGAATTTCCAGCAGCTTTTTCAGATGGGCCAGCAGGTGCAGGCCCGGCTGACACAACTCCAGACGGAACTCGGGAATCGCACGGTGACGTGCTCGAGCGGCGGTGGGATGGTCACGGTGACCGCCGACGGGCGGGGTCGCGTGCGTGAGGTGAAGATCGACCCGACGGTGGTGGACCCCTCGGACGTGGAGATGCTCGAGGACCTGGTGACGGCGGCGGTGGCGGAGGCCCAGCAGCGGGCGCAGCAGGTATACGAGGAGGAGCTGAAGAAGGTTGCCGGCGGGTTCCCGCTGCCCTTCAATCTGCCCCAGTTCCCGTGAGTGCGATCGAGGACCTGACGACGGAGCTGGCGCGGCTTCCGGGCATCGGCCGGAAGACCGCGCTTCGATTGACATACTACCTGCTCAAGCGGCCGGCGGAGGAATCGCGTCGGCTGGCACGGGTGCTGGAGCGGGTGGCGGAGCAGGTGCACCCGTGCTCGCGGTGCGGGAACCTGACGGAGACGGATCCGTGCGCGCTGTGCTCGAACCCGCGGCGGGACGGTACGTTCATCTGCGTGGTGGAGGAGGCGTCGGACATCGGTCCGATCGAGCGGACGGGCGAGTACCGGGGACTATACCACGTGCTCGGCGGCCGCATTTCGCCGCTGGAGGGGATCGGCCCGGACGAGCTGAACGTCCAGGGGCTGCTCGGCCGATTGTCGGACGGCGTGGTGCGCGAGGTGATCGTCGCGACGAACCCGAGCGTGGAGGGGGAAGCGACGGCGCTGTATCTGCAGAAGATGATCCGGCCGCTCGGCGTGCGAGTGACCCGCCTGGCGCGCGGGCTGCCGGTTGGCGGCGACCTGGAGTATGCTGACGGTGTAACGATCGCGGAGGCCCTTTCGGGTCGCCGCGAGCTCTGACCCTCGAGCCGGACGAGTCATGGAGCGCAGTCGCATCCTGAAGACGACGGGAATCGTGCTCGTTGCCGTGGGAGTGGCGGCAACGGTCGGTACACTGATCGTGCGTGATCAGCTCGAGCGCCACCAGCGTGGGCTGTTCAGTCCGCGTGCGCTGCGCCGTTTCGCTGCGCTCAGCCACATTGCGGGAGCCAACGCATCGGTGGAGCTGGTGCAGCTGCTGCGCGATTTCGTGGCATGGGAGCAGCGCCCGCTGCTGCGGCGACGGGCTGCCCACATCCTGGACCGCATGGAGCGTACGCTCGGCGCCGGCGAGCTACGCGCCGGATTCGCGGGATGAGCGACGGCATCGGTTTTCTCGGACAACAGGAACACCAGCGTCTGGATGATCTGCTCGTCGCATACCTGCGCGAGGCGGGGGTCCGCACGGCCATGCTGCTCGATCGGGCAGGCCGGCTGATCACGCAGTCAGGTGAGCAGGGTGCGTTCGACGTCACGACCTTCGCGTCCCTCGCCGCCGCAGACTTTGCGGCCGGCGATCAGCTTGCCGTACTGCTCGGTGAGCGCGAGTTTGCCTCGCTCTATCACCACGGTGAGCAGCAGTCCATGTACCTGGCGGACATCGGAGGGCGGGCGATTCTGGCAACACTGTTCGATGCGCACACCACGCTCGGCCTGGTGCGCGTGATGAGCCGGAAGTACGTGCCGCAGCTCGGTGTTGTGTTCGACGACGCCGTTGCGCGCGGGGTTCCGGGCGAGCACGTCCAAATGGATGCGGAATGGGTGGAGGAGGTCGAGAGCGAGATCGACCGCCTCTTCTCGGAGTGAGGGGAAACGGCCGATGTCGATGATCAACTACGCGAGCCGCGAAATCAACTGCAAGCTCGTGTACTATGGTCCGGGGCTGGGCGGCAAGACGACGAATCTCGAGTATGTTTACGGCAAGGTGAACCCGGAGACGCGCGGCAAGCTGATCTCCCTCGCCACCGAGCAGGAGCGCACGCTCTTTTTCGACTTCCTGCCCGTGGACCTCGGTGCGATCCGCGGCTTCAAGACGCGCTTCCACCTCTACACTGTGCCCGGACAGGTCTACTACAACGCGAGTCGGCGCCTGATCCTGAAGGGCGTGGACGGCATCGTGTTCGTCGCGGATTCGCAGGCGGAGCGGATGGACGCGAATATCGCGGCGATGGAGAACCTGTACGAGAATCTCGCCGACTACGGCTACGATGCGACGCAGATCCCCATCGCCCTGCAGTGGAACAAGCGGGACCTGCCGAACGCGGTGCCGGTCAGTGAGCTGAGCGCACAACTGAATCCCGGCGGGCTGCCGGAGTTCGAGGCTGTCGCGGTTCGCGGGGATGGCGTCTTCGACACGCTGCGCGCGGTCAGCAAGCTGGTCCTCAAGTCGCTCGGCTGATATGGCGCTGTTCGAGCGCAGCACGTTGCCGAATGCGATCACCGTGGCGCGGATTGCGCTCACCCCGGTGGTCTACGTGCTGCTCTTCGTGCCGACGTTCACGGCCCGCTTCACGGCGTTCATCGTATTCCTGATCGCGGCCTTCTCGGACCTCTGGGACGGCTACCTCGCGCGGAAGCACGGCTGGATCTCGAACTTTGGAAAGCTCGTGGATCCGCTCGCCGACAAGCTGCTGCTCGTTGCGACGTTCATCCCGTTCTACATCCTGTCGCGGCGTGACACGCCGGATGCGCCGCTGCCGCTGCTGGGGGAGCTGCCGCTCTGGGTCCTGCTCGTCATCTTCGGCCGGGAGCTGCTCGTCACCGTGATCCGCTCCTACGCGGCACGAGGTGGCATCGTCATCGCCGCAGGCGGCTCGGGCAAGCTGAAGGCCGTGTTCCAGAACATCTTCATCGGCACGACCATCTTCTGGTATGCGCTCCAGAGCGCGGCAGTGAACCGGTCCTGGGTCGGCATCTGGTGGGAGCGCTGGCAGATCTTCCACGGGACCGTCTTCGTGCTGACGCTCGCGATTGCGCTGTGGCTGACCGTCTACTCCTTCGTCATCTACCTCATTGAATGGCGGCGGCTGCTGCGAGCCGCCAGCACGGGATGAGCACGCCCGTCATCGAGATCGTGGCGATCGGCACCGAGCTGATGCTCGGTGAAACGATCGACACGAATTCCGCGTGGCTGGGTGCCGCGCTCGCTGACGCGGGTCTGCCGGTGCTTCGGCGCACGGCCGTGGTCGACGATTTCGAGCTGATGTCGGCTGCGCTGCGCGAAGCGCTGGCGCGCGCGGACGTGGTCATCACGACCGGCGGGCTGGGGCCGACACACGACGACTTCACGCGCGAGGTGATCGCCGCAGTGCTCGACCGGCCGCTGGAGCAGAACGAGCGGTGGGTCACGGTACTGGAAGAGCGCTACACCCGGCGCGGGATCCCGATGCCCGCGAACAATCTGCGCCAGGCAATGGTACCGCGCGGCGGCGAGCTGATGCACAACACGCGCGGGTCGGCGCCCGGACTCTGGATCGAGCACGAGGATCGTATCGTGATCGTGCTGCCGGGCGTGCCCGTCGAGCTGCACACACTGGGAGCGGAGGAGGTCGTGCCCCGCCTGCGTGCCCGGTTCCCGGACGCGCCCCCTGTCCGCAGCGTGCGCGTGCGCACGACGGGTGTCGGCGAGTCCCGCCTGGCTGAGCAGGTTGCCGACCTGATCGAGGGGATCGAGCCGCTCGATGTGGCGTTCCTGCCCACGCTCGCCGGCGTCGACATTCGCATAACGGCTCGCGGCATGGCACCGGCGGAAGCCGACGCAGCGCTGGCGCGCGCCGAGTCGCTCTTCAGTCAGCGGATCGGGCGCGCCCATTTCGGACGAAGCGGCGATGTCCATGCCGCGGTCGTCGGACGCGCGCTCCGCGCCCGCGCCTGGCGCGTCGCCCTGGCGGAAAGTTGCACGGGCGGACTCGCTGCCAAGCTGTTGACGGACGTCCCCGGCTCGTCGGAGTACGTGCTCGGTGGCGTTGTCGCCTACGACAACGCCGTGAAAACCGGGGTTCTCGGCGTCGACGCGGCCGTGATCGATCGCGAGGGAGCGGTCAGCGAGCCGGTCGTTCGCGCGATGGCTTCCGGAGTCCGGCGCCTTACCGGCGCAGAATGCGGTGTTGCGATCAGCGGTGTGGCCGGACCCGAAGGCGGCACGCCCGGTAAACCGGTTGGTACGGTCTTCATTGCCGTGGAGACACCGGCCCGCTCGGAGGCGCGGCGGCTCTCCGTGCCCGGTGCGCGGGAAGATGTCCGCGAGCGGTCGGCAGTCGCCGCCCTGGAGCTCCTGCGTCGCATGCTGCTCGAGGAGGAGAGCGCATGAGCGCCGTCGGCGCACGCAGCAGCGAGGGCGCCTTCGAAGGTGTCGGCAGGGTTCGGCTCCGATACCGCGCCCTGGAAGTGCCGCAGCCGCGCGCCGCGCTCGTCGTCGTACACGGGCTCGGTGAGCATTCCGGCAGGTACGAGCGGTTTGCGCAGGCCATGACGGCGAGCGGTGTGTCGACATACGCCTTCGACCAGCGCGGGCACGGAGTGTCGGAGGGACGGCGCGGGCACGCCGACCGCTTCGATGTCCTGCTGCAGGACCTCGACCGCTTCGTGCGCGAGGTGAGCGGGCTGGTGGATGTGCGGCTCCCCATGTTTCTGCTCGGTCATTCCATGGGTGGGCTGGTCGCGCTCCGCTACCTCGAGGAGTACGATGCCCGCTTCCGGGGTGGGATCGTCCTGGCGCCCTGGCTCGGCACCTCGGCCGAGATTCCGCGCTGGAAGACGACGATGGCGGGTGTGTTCACACGGGTGCTGCCGTCGATCCCGATCAGGAACGGCATCGATACGAACGCCCTTTCGCGGGACCCGGAGGTCGTGCGCGCGTACCGCGAGGACCCGCTCGTTCACGACCGCATCACGCCGCGCCTGTTCACCGAAGCGTCCGTCGCGATGGGCGCCGTTCAGCGTCGTGGTGACCGCATCCGCACGCCGCTCCTCCTGATGGTGCCGGACGCCGACCGCATCGTCGACGCGCAGCGCACACTCGCCTTCGCCCGCTCACTCCCGCCGGACGATGTCACGATCCGCATCTATCCGGGACACTATCATGAGCTGCTCAACGAGCCGGACCACGCAGCCACGATCCGGGAAGTGCGGGACTGGCTCATTGCTCGGCTTTAGGCGAAGATAGGTGCCGGATCGGCAGGCGTGGGTGGTCCCGCGCTTGCACCGGTACGGCGGCAGTACAGCCAGCAGGGGAACATGGTGGAAGACAAGGACGGACGACTCGCGGAGCCGGGGCAGGGCACCCCGGAGAACGGTGTGACGGCCGCAATGGATGAGAGCGATACGAACGATGGCGCGGCGGCCGCCGAAGCGTCCGGGGCGGGTTCGCAGCTCGAGGCGCTGCAGGCCGAGCTCGCCACCCTTTCGGATCGTCATCTGCGACTGGCCGCGGAGTTCGACAACTACCGGAAGCGCACGGAGCGCGAGCGGGCCGACAACTACACGCGCGCGCAGGGCGATCTCGTGCGTCGGCTGCTCGAGCCCATCGACGACCTCGAGCGCGTCGGCGACTACACGGACACGGCTGCGGCCGCATCGATCCTCGAGGGGATTCAGCTGGTCGAACGCAAGCTGCTGCAGAGTCTGAACACGGCCGGACTCGAGGCGATCGATCCTGCGGGGCAGGTGTTCGATCCCAATGCGATGGAGGCGATCGGCATCGTCGCCACCGATGACCCCGCGCAGGACGGGCTGGTGGCAGACGTGTACCAGAAGGGGTACCGCTTCAGCGGACACCTGGTCCGGCCGGCGCGCGTGCGCGTATACCAGCACGAGGACTGAGCCGATGTCGGCTACTGCCTCGAAGGACTATTACCAGATCCTCGGCGTCTCGGAGAGCGCTACCGCCGACGACATCAAGAAGGCATACCGCCGTCTCGCCAAGCAGAATCATCCGGACGCGAACCCGAGCGATCCACAGGCGGCCGAACGCTTCAAGGAGGTCGGTGAAGCGTACGCCGTGCTGTCGGACGAGACCAAGCGCAGGCAGTATGACCAGATGCGCAAGATGGGGCCGCTCGGCGGCTTCGGCTTCGGGCACGGGGCGGCGGGCACGCGCCCATCTCCGGGCGGCGTGCACGAGGAGCGCTTCACCTTCGAGGACCTGGGTGACCTGGGTGGACTGGGCGACCTGTTCAGCTCGTTCTTCGATCGGCGGCGCCAGCAGCAGCAGCAGCAGCAGCGTACGCGCGGTCGCACCAGCGCCCCGCAGCGTGGACAGGACGTCGAATACGTGGTCGAGATCCCGTTCGAGACCGCAGCACGCGGTGGCAGAGTCAACATCAGCGTTCCGGTAACCGACTCCTGCGCGACGTGCGGCGGCTCGGGCAACGCACCGGGAAGCAAGCCGAAGACCTGCCCGGAGTGCAGCGGCTCAGGCACCATCTCCTTCGGCCAGGGCGGCTTTGCGGTGACGCGGCCGTGTCCGGTCTGCCTGGGGCGGGGCAGTGTTCCGACCCAGCCGTGCCCGGTCTGCAGCGGCAGCGGCCAGGTGCGCGAGCAGCGGCAGATCCTGCTCAACGTTCCATCGGGCGTGGATACCGGCTCCAGGCTGCGACTCTCGGGGCAGGGAGAGCGCGGCAACGCCGGCGCTCCCGCGGGCGACCTGATCGTCACGTTCCGTGTCCAGCCCGATCGCTTCTTTCGCCGCGACGGGCTCGACGTGCACTGCACCGTGCCGATCAACGTCGCGCAGGCGACGCTGGGCTCGCGCATCCGCGTTCGCACTGTCGACGGCCGGAAGGTCGCGCTGCGGATTCCGCCCGGAACGCAGTCCGGCACGCGCTTTCGCATCCCGCAGCAAGGGATCGAAAAAGGCGGCCGGCGCGGCGATCAGTATGTGCAGGTGAAGATCGAAGTGCCGGAAACGCTCGATGATCAGCAGGCGGAGCTCATGCGCGACTTTGCGCGCGCGACCAACCTGAGGTACTGAGGCGATGAGCAGGACATTTCAGGACGAGAATTTCCTCGTCTGGGAGGCCTTCCCGTCGGGCGGCAACTTCGGTTTCGATGACGACGTGCGAATCGTGTTCCACTGTGTCACCGACCGGCGGGTCCGCCCGCGCTTCGTCGAGACCGACGACGACTCTGCCGATGCGGCTCGCATCATTCTGAAAGCGGCGCCGGCGGAGCTGCTGGACATGCTCAGGCGTTCGCACGAGATCGGCTGAACGATGCGTGTGCGCCCGGCGGCTGCGCCGGGCGCACAGGCACTCGATGACACTACCGGATCCTGCCGCCGCCGATCAGCTCCTCCCCACGATAGACCGCTCCCGACTGACCGGGTGTGACCGCGCGCTGTGGTGCGTCGAAGACGAGCGTCACATCGGTATCGTGAATGGCCTCGACGCGAGCGGGTGCAACGGCCGCGCGGTGACGGATCTGTACGAGGACCGACTCGCCTTCCGTCGGCGCCGCTGCGATCCAGTTCAGATCGACGAGCGAGAAGCGCTCGCGCGTCAATGCATGGCTCGCGCCGACCACCACCTCGTTGCGCTCCGGTCGCACGCCGATCACGTAGAGCGGCGTTCCGCGTCCACCGCCCAGGCCGCGACGCTGGCCCACGGTGTAGCGCGCGTAGCCCTCGTGTCGGCCGATCTCGTTGCCTGCACTGTCCACGAGGGAGCCGGGCACGAGCGAGGGATGGTCCGCGCCCAGGCGGTCCGCCAGGAACTCCGTGTAATCGCCACCCGGGACGAAGCAGATCTCCTGGGATTCGGGCTTGTCCGCGGTGACCAGGCCCAGCGCCCGCGCACGGGCCCGGACCTGTGGCTTCGTCAGCTCACCGACCGGAAAGCGGAGATGGGGTGCCACGTCGGCGGGGACGCCCCACAGGAAGTACGTCTGGTCCTTGGAGCGATCGAGTCCGCGCAGCATGCGTACGCCGCCGTCCGCACGAACCTCCGTGCGCGCGTAATGGCCGGTCGCGATCAGGTCGCAGCCGAGCATGCGACCTCGCTCGAGCAGGTGCGGAATCTTCGTATTGGAGTTGCAGCGCACGCACGGATTGGGCGTGCGCCCGGCCGCGTATTCGCTCACGAAGTCGTCGATCACGGCCGCCGTGAACGACTCCTCCATGTCGATGACGTAGTGCGGAATTCCGAGGGTCTCGGCAACGCGGCGGGCGTCGAGGATGCCGTCCAGTCCGCAGCACGTGCGTCCCTGCGGCTTGCCCTCGCCATAGCAGAACGTCTTCATGGTGACGCCCACGACGTCGTGGCCCTGCTCCACGACCAGCGCGGCCGCGACCGACGAATCGACGCCGCCGGACATGGCCACCAGGATCGACTGCTTCTTCATGCGGGAGTACTACCGACGAACCGTGACGAGGGTCCGGGCGGCACGTCGGCAGGCAGGTCCACCGCACCGTCGCGCATTCAGTGAGCTGCGACCGCTCGTATGCGGCCGACCACCTTGCTGAACGCCTGCGCTGCCCGCTCGATCTCCGCGCTGGTAGTGCCATGGCCGAGCGACATCCGGATCGCGGCCATGCCTTCGGCACTGGAGCCGATGGCGGACAGGACGTGACTGGGGGCGGCACTCCCGCTCTGGCAGGCCGAGCCGCCGGATACGGCCACCCCCTCGAGGTCCAGCCCGATCAGCAGGGCAGCCGCATCGCAATGGGGCACGCCGATGTTCAGCACGTGCGGCAACCGCTCGGCATCGCCACCATGCACGATGATGTCATCCGCTGCGGCAACAAGCCGCCGCTGGAGCTCGTCCCGCAACGCGCGCACGCGCTGCTCTTCGCTGTCCTGCTCCTGCGCCGCCAGCTCGGCGGCACGCGCGAAGCCCACGATTCCGGCGACGTTCTCCGTGCCGGGGCGCAGCTGCCGCTCCTGGCCGCCGCCGAAAAGGGAGGGGTGCAGCGTCACACCGTCGCGCACGAACAGCGCGCCGACACCCTGCGGTCCGTTGATCTTGTGGCTGCTGATGGAAAGCAGCGCGCACGGTGTCTCGTCGACGCGAACGCGCACCTTGCCGAACGCCTGGACGGCATCCGTGTGGAACACGACGCCGCTGTCCGCACACTGCCGTGCAAGCCACGCGATCGGCTGCAGCGTGCCGATCTCGTTGTTGCCCCACATCACGCTGAGTACGCACGGACGCGCGGCGATTGCTTCCGCTGCCGTATCTGCAGGTACGCGACCAGCGCCGTCGACGCCGAGAATGACGACGTCCGCCCCCTCCGCCTCGGCCGCCTTCACGCTGGCCAGCACCGCCTTGTGCTCGATCGCCGAGCAGGCGACGACGGCACGCCCCGCCTCCGCGCGCGCCTGCCGCCAGCAACCGAGGATCGCCAGGTTGTCGGCCTCCGTCCCGCCACCGGTGAACACGATCTCGCTGCGATGCGCGCCCAGCGCGGCTGCGACGCGGTCGCGCGCTTCCTCGATCGCGTTGCGCGCCCTGCGGCCCCAGCGGTGCACGCTGGACGGATTGCCCCAGCGCTCGCCGAGGAACGGCAGCATCGCCTCTCGCACTTCGCTGCGCATCGGCGTCGTCGCGGCATGATCGAGATAGATTGGCTCCACAGCGCCTCCCGCTCTGACCGGCATTACGCCTGCGGGCGTATGCCGCCGCCCGTGGCGCACTGATTTGACCGTGGGTAACTTAAAAACATGCTGCGCCGTCCACCACCGCTTCCCCCGGGGCGGCCCCCCTGCTTCCGCGCCACCGTCCACGGCACCGTTTTCGGCCAGCGTGCGAGCCATCTCAGGGATGTGCATGCCGGCGACGAGCTGCTGCTGATTCCAGGGCCGCCCCTCGAGGAGGAACCCGGCGTATGGGTTCACCTGCCCGAAGGCGACCTGATCGGCCATCTGCCGCCCGAGATCGAATCGTGGCTCACGCCCTGGATGCTGCGCGGCGGTCGTGCAACTGCGCGGGCGGTGCGGGTCGGCGGACGGGAGGAGCCGAGCTGGAGGCGGCTGGTGATCGAGGTCCGCTGCCTCGCGTAGCTTCCTTCTTTTCTACCACAGAGAACACCGAATTCACAGAGTTGTAATTCACCGCCGAGACGCTGAGGGCGCGGAGGTTTCGCTGACGTTCCGGCATGCGACATCAACGCGCGTATCGCCGATACGCTGCCTGGCGAAACATGCGCTACAACAAACGATGTAAGCTCGTCCGGAGTAGTCGTGTTGTGCACCTCCCGACGACGCCCCACCTCGCCGCGCTCAGCGCCTCAGCAGTGAACGAGACTCCGTGTCCTCTGTGTTCTCTGTGGTAGAACAAGAAGCCCTAGATGCTTTCCACGCCCAGAGTGACGACGTCGTCGACCTTCATCGTTTCGCGCATCCAGTACGGCTCGCCGTAGGGGCGGCGGATCAGCGATCCGTAGTGTGCGGCGTGCGCGAGAAGCTGCTCGCGCAGTGGTCGCTCACCGCCGCCGAACACATCGCCCATCGCCGTCTTGCCTTCGAACTGGGTGCCGAACGCGAAGATCGCCTCCAACTTGCGCTCGATCTGGTCGGTGATGTCGACGACGAAGCTCGGCTTTACCGCCTCTTCCCGGTAGCTCATCGCGTAGAGGATCTTCTGTGGGCGGTGCGGCGCGCCGTCGATCGCTGCGCGGCGCAGCCCGGCGACGAAGCAGGCATCGTAGGCGAGCTGGCTGGCGATGCGATGATCGGGATGCCGGCCGTGATCGGGCCAGTGCAGGATCACGGTGCGCGGGCGCAGCGCGCGGAGGTGTCCTGCAACGACCAGTCTCGTTTCCGGCGTGTTCACGAGAGCACTGTCCGCGAGGCCGGCATTGGCACGCAGCGTCAGCCCGATGATGTCCGCCGCTGCCTGTGCCTCGCGGGCGCGTCCCTCTGTGCTGCCCCACGTCCCGCTCTCGCCCCTGGTCAGGTCGAGCACACCGACGCGGTAACCGGAATCGACGGCGCGCGCCAGTGTGCCGCCGCACAGCAGCTCGGCATCGTCCGGGTGCGCCATGATCGCCAGCAGGTCGACTTCGCTCATGTCACTCGTAGCGCAGTGCCTCGACGGGGTCGAGCCCCGCCGCTCGCCAGGCGGGCCACAGCCCGAAGAGCACGCCGGCGACGGTCGCCATGCCGAGAGCGGCGATGATCGCACTGACCGGCACGGACGCGGGAATCGGTGTCAGCGCTGCGACCAGCAGGGCAAGGCCGCCACCGAGCACCATGCCGATGGCGCCGCCGATCACCGTCACGGTCGTCGCCTCGAAGAGGAACTGCCAGAGGATCTCCCGCTTGGTCGCGCCGAGCGCCTTGCGGATCCCGATCTCCCGCGTGCGCTCGGTAACGGCGATCATCATGATCGCGATCACGCCGACGCCGCCGACCATCAGCGCAACGGAAGACAGCAGCAGCATCACCAGGAAGAAGATGCCCGTGATGCGGTTGAAGGTCTCGACCATCTCCTCCTGGCGGATGATCGCGAAGTTGTTGTCTTCCGCCGGTCTCACACCGCGCGTGGAGCGAAGCAGCGTGATCACCTCGTCGATTGCCTGCTCCTGCGGGACGCCGGAGCGCGGCACTGCGAACACCAGCAGCATCCCGTCCCACGCGTCGAGGTGCTTGATCGCGGAGCTGAACGGCATCACCGCGAAGTTCTTCTGCAGGCTGGCGAATACGTTCTCCTCCTGCTCGAACACACCGATCACCTGGAAGGGCACGCTGCGGATGCGAACCGTCCGACCGATCGGGTCCAGTGTACCGAAGAGCGTCTCGGCCAGCGGAGCGGACAGTACCACGACGCGCGCTGCGGCTCGTACGTCGGAAGGCAGCATGTCGTGACCGGCGATCATGCTGCCCTGCGTGAACTCGGTCCAGCCGGCATCGCGCGCCGAAATCGCGACGGATGCCACGCGCTGCCGTTCGAAGGAGAATTCCTCCTGCAGGTCGAGCCCGACATGAGCCGCGCGGATCGACGGGAGTCGCTCGATGGCGCGCGCTTCCTGCACCGTGATCGCCGGGTTGTCCCCCCAGGGCGGACCGCTGCCGTCGCTCACAATACGCACCGAATTGAAGTTGAACCGGGCGACCATGAAGTTGTTGGGACCGCTCGCCTCGAACGCGCCCATCACGCTGCTGCGGATCCCGTTGATCATTCCGCTCATCGCCATGACCGTCGCAACACCGATCACGATGCCGATGATCGTGAGGACGGAGCGGAACTTGTTGGCACGCAGCTGGTCGATCGCGAGGCGCGCGCCTTCCTGGAGGCTCTCGATGCGCATGGGCTACTCCTGCCGCAATGCGACCACGGGATCGAGCTTTGCCGCGCGCGATGCAGGGTAGATCCCGGCGATCACGCCGACACCGACACCGAGCGCGACGGAAACGGCCATCCAGACCGGCGCGAGCGCGACCGGCATCGGAGAGATGGCACTCACGATCTGCGCCAGCACCAGGCCGATGCCGATGCCGAGCATGGCGCCGGCGCCCGAGAGCGTCGCTGATTCGACGAGCACCTGCAGGTGGATGTCCCGACGGCGCGCACCGAGTGCCTTGCGCAGCCCGATCTCGCGTGTCCGTTCCGTCACCGAGACGAGCATGATGTTCATGATCACGATGCCGCCGACCACCAGCGAGATCGAGACCAGCATCGGGAAGGCGACCATCAGCACCCGCTTGATGTTGTCCCAGAAGCTGAGCGATTCCTCCGCCGTCTCGATCGCGAAATCGTTGTCCTCGCCGGGGCGCAGGCGATGCCGGATGCGCATCGTAGCCTCGATCTCGGCCTGGGCCGCCTGCATCTGGCTCGTGTCGTCCGGCCGGACCAGGATGTTGTCGACGACGCCGTGCGGGTTGACCATCCGGCCCATTGCAGAGTGCGCGGGGGCCATGGCACGGTTGTCGAGCGACATGCCGAAGAGGGAGCCCTGCTTCTCGAGCACCCCGATCACGCGGAACGGCACGTTGTTGACTTTGACCGTTCGCCCGAGAGGGTTGAGGGAGGGGAAGAGCGCGTCCGCTGCCTCCGCGCCGAGCACGACGACGTTGGCACCGCTCCGGTCCTCGGGTGCCGTGAAGGCGCGGCCGCGCTCCACGTCCATGTTGCGGATGCGGAACAGGTCGGCGGACGCGGCGGTCAGCCACACGTTCTCGATCGTGATGCCGCGATCACTGACGAGTGTGCCGTTGCTCGAGCTCTCCACGCCGACCAGCGCCGGCACGGTGAGGGACGCCTCGATGGACTCTGCGTCGTCGAACTCGAGCAGCGGGCGGCGGCGGTACGCGCGCCACACGTCCGGGTCCGACTCGAAGTTGACGGACGGGATGCGTGTGACGGTGAGCGTGTTCAGGCCGTAGATCGCCCCGGCGAAGTCCTCCTCCATGTACGTGTTCAGCCCCTCGACCACGCTGACGACAGTGATCAGGAACATGACGCCGATGACGACGCCGATCACGGCGAAGAAGCTCTTCAGCTTCTGCGCCCGGATCTGCTGCAGGGCGAGGCGGATGCCTTCGACCGGATTCATCGGGCGGCAGTGTAGCGGGCGTTGGGGACGTCGTCTGAAATGATGCCGTCCCGCAGCGTGACGGTGCGCTGCGCATGGTCCGCGATGTCATGCTCGTGCGTGACCAGCATGATCGTCTGGCCGTGGGCATGGAGCTCGGCGAACAGGTTCATGATGTCGACGCCGGTCTGCGAGTCCAGGTTGCCGGTCGGCTCGTCCGCGAGCAGCAGCGACGGGTTGTTGATGAGCGCGCGGGCGATCGCGACGCGCTGGCGCTGGCCGCCCGACAGCTCGCTCGGCCGGTGCGTCATGCGATCGCCGAGGCCGACGCGCTCCAGCATGTTTTCCGCACGCTCGCGTCGCTCCTTCGCATTGACCCCCGCGTACACGAGCGGCAGCTCGACGTTGTGCAGCGCCGTCGCGCGCGGCAGCAGGTTGAACGTCTGGAAAACAAAGCCGATCTCGCGGTTGCGGATGCGGGCGAGCTGGTCATCGTCCAGCTCGGACACCTCTTCACCGTTCAGCCAGTAGCGTCCACCGGTTGGTGTGTCCAGGCAGCCGATCAGATTCATGAACGTCGACTTGCCGGAGCCGGAGGGGCCCATGATCGCGATGTACTCGTTGCGCTGAACGAGCAGGTCCACGCCGCGCAGGGCGTGCACCGTCTCCGCGCCCAGCACGTAATCCTTGCGGAGCCCTTCGGTCCGGATGACCTCGCCGTTCATCAGTTGCCCGCGGGTTGCGCCGCGGCGGCGCCGCGCCCGCCGGGCGGCGTCCCCATCGGGCGCACCGCCTGGCCATCCTCCAGGGTGCGGATCGCCTCATAGGGGCCTGCCACGACCGAGTCCGATTCGGTCACGCCGCTCAGCACCTCGAAGTGCTGTGCGCCGGCGATGCCGACCTGGACGGGAACGAACTCCGCCTTGCCGCTGCGCACGACGTACACCCCCTCCTGGTCGCCCTGCTCATCGGCACCTGCGGCCCGCTCGGCCGCGGCCTGGGCGGTCGGGTCTTCCTGGGGGAGCGGCTGTGTGCCCGTCCGCTCCCTGACGGTGAGCGCGATGATCGGGACCGACAGCACGCCCTCACGGCGGGCCGTGACGATATCGGCCGTGGCCGAAAGGTCCGAGCGCAGCGTGGGCGGCGGGTTGTCGAGGCGGATACGAACCTCGAAGTCGACGGCCTGCGCGCCGCTGGCTGAGGCGACGCCACCAGCGACCGGGCGCGTGACCGAGCTGTGGCCGATCTCTGTCACTCGGCCAGTGAACATCTGCCGGGGGAACGCGTCGATCTGCACGACGGCGCTGTCACCCACGTGGAGCTCCGGCACATCGGTCTCGTCCACGCGTACCACGGCCTCCATGGCGCCGAGATCGGCGACGGTCAGCAGCAGCGATCCCACGTTGTTCATGGTGCCGACGATGGCGGTCTCGCCTTCCTCCACGTTCAGGCGAGTTACGACTCCGTCCATCGGTGCGCGGATCACGGTCTTGGAGAGCAGGTCCTGCGCCTCGACCAGGGCGGACCGTGCCTGGGCGACGCCGAACTTGGCGGCCTCGAGCAGCTGTCGCTGCACGAGCTCCTGCGTCTCGGCCTCCTCGACCTGCTGCGGGCTCACCATGTTCTCCTGCTGCGCCAGCGTGCGCATGCGCTGGGCCTGTCGCTCCGCCTGGATCAGGTTCGCCCGGGCCTGCGCTTCACGTGCACCGGCCTCGTTCACCGCGGCGCGCGCGCGGGCCACGGACGCCTCGTACTGCGACGGGTCGATACGCAGCAGGATGTCGCCGCGGCTGACCTGCTGTCCTTCGACGATGCGCAGCTCGATGATCCGTCCCATGATGTCGGCCTGCACGTCGACCTTGCGGTTCGGCTCGATCCAGCCGCTGGCAGTGACGGTTGCGACCAGGTCCCGGCGCTGCACCGGCTCGATCCGGACTGCGACGCCGTCATTGCCGCGCAGGGCGGAGAGCGTCGCAATGGCGATGACGGCGAGAACGGCGCCGCCACCAATGATGAGCTTCGTCTTCCTGCGCATCAGCCCTCTCCGGGGTTCACGCGCAGCGGCCGGCCGACAGCGGCCTCCAGCGCGGTGAGGTTCTCATGGAATGTGTAGAGTGCGACGAGGTAGTCGCGGTCCGCTCGCGCCTTCAGCGTCTCCGCCTCCTGCAGCTCGACGAAGGATGCGACGCCAACGCGGTAACGCTCGCGCTCGAGCTCGAGCTGCTGATCTGCCAGCTCGCGGTTGCGCTCCTCGAGCACGACCGCCTCGCGGGCGGTTCTCAGATTCAGCAGGGCCCGTTCAACGGTTGTGCGGATCCGCAGCTCCTCGGCACGCTGCCGCTGCGCAGCATCGTCCTCGGCGATGCGCGCCTGGGCAAGCTGCCGCTCGCGATCGAAGCCGTTGAATATCGGCAGCGAGAGGGTGAGCTGCGCGCTGAACGGCTCACGGGAGAAGCCGAACGGGAACACGTCGTTGTCCGCCCGGATCGCCGACTCCTGCTGCGGGGTCAGCGTGAACTGGCTGCAGTCGCGGGGTGTGCCCGGCAGCGGTGTCGGGAGGCCTGCACTGATCAGGTTCTCACGCTCACACTGTAGCCGTGCCGACTGCATCTGCCCCCGCGCCTGCTCGATCAGGAGGCCGGTGTTGCCCGCTTCGCGCGCGAATCCCGACCAGCCGGCGGACATGCTGAGCGTGGGGAAGTACGCCGAGCGCGCCATGCGCACCCCTGCCTCGGCAGCGGTCACGCCGGCGCGCGCCGCGAGGATGTCCGGGTTGGCGCCCTGCGCGCTTTCGAGCAGCGTGTCCAGCTCCCAGGGAACGTCCTGCACCTCGAACTCGGTCGAGAGGGTGACGTTGTCGGTGAGCGGGCGGCCGATGATCTGGCCCAGCACCAGGCGCTGCGTGCGCAGCTCGTTGCGTGCCGTGAGCAGCGCGACCTCGGCCCGGCCGCGCTCGACTTCTGCCTGTGTCTGCTCGAGCGGGATCGCGGCGCCGACCGCGACACGCGCGGCGGCAAGGCGAGCGTTCTCCGTCGCGCGCGCGAGCTCCTGCTCGGCCAGCGTAACCGCATCCTGCGCGCGCCGCACTGCCAGGTACTGCACCGTCACGTCGGTCTCGAGCGCGGAGCGAGCCGAGCGGATGGATGCAGACGTGGCCCGCCGGGCAGCGCGCTCACGCGACGGCGCGAACAGCGATGCTCCGCTCAGGTTGTAGTTGAGATTGAGCCCGTAGCTCGAGGCGTAGTAGTCGGTGGAGCTGCCGATGCCGAGATCGCTGCCAGTGATGACCCCGAAGCGCTGCTCGCCTGCGGCCTGGTAGTTCATGCTGCCGGAAACGCTCGCGCCCGGCAGCAGATCGCCATACGCGGCGCGGACGTTCCAGTCCGCGAGCTGCAAGTCGTTGGCGGCGGCGAGGTAATCCGGATTGTGATCGCGGGCGAGCTGCAGTGCGTACTCGAGGGTGAGCGTCTCCGGTGGCTGCTGCGCGCTGGCGGTCGGAAACGAGGACAGCGGAGCGAGTAGCAGCGCCACGACCGGAATGGCACATCTGCATCGATGAGTCTGCAACAACGCGGTCTCCTGTGTCGGGAGTGCACGAACGGCGCGCCCTACGGCGCGCCGCCCGCGCGGGTTTCACGGCCGGGCGATCGGCCCGGCGCCACGGTCATGGAGCTGCGGTGCGCTCAGCGACAAAGCTGGAGGACGGAATCGCCACACGCAGCACGCGGTTCTGCGCATCGACCCAGACCTGCGCTGCATCGCCACCCTGGGGCTGTACGTCGAGGCGACGGGCGGCCACCCTGCTTCCGCCGATCTGAACGCTCTGACCGTCGGTCACGCTTACATTCGCCCACACCTGGCGGCTCGAGCGCGGGATCACGAGCGGAACGCGACCGTCCTTTCCGTTCACGCGCTGCGCCAGGAAGTAATAGTGATGCGCGACGCCTTCGTCGGCGATGACCGCGCCGTCGCTGACCAGGTACTCGCGCATCTGCTCGCCCGACGGGCGGACGATCCGGGCACTGAAGCGGCCACCAACGACGCGGCCCGCGATGCGCTCGGCGTCGCCGCCCTGGACCTGCAGGTCATACGCGGCGGGCCGCAGTGGCGTGCCGGAGAGCTGGAGCGAAGAGACGACCTGCTCGCCGCCCCCGTCCGCCAGGACCACGCGTCCCTGCGCGATGACGACGGCGCGATCGCCCTCGCCGCTCTGGCGGATCGAGAAGGTCTCGGTGCCGACCTCGCGGCCATCCACGAGCAGCCGGAACGCCCCCTCGTCGAGCGTTGCTGTCTGCGCCTGGAGGGCGACTGGCACCAGCAGCGCGGCGCCTGCGATCGTGAGCATTCTGCGAATCTGCATGGGCTCTCCCAGTTGTTTCGGCAGTTGCACCCTCTACCCCGGCGGGGGAGGGGTGGTTCGAAGGCAGGAACCTCTGGCGCAGCCTGAAGTATCGCAGCAGGCGCAGGGAGCGGGCAACCGCGCCAGATCACGTGAATGGAGGCGAATCAGCGGTCAGAGCGTATCGGTGTCGGCCTCCGTCGCCGGCAGGAATACGGCTCGCTGAATGGCCATCAGCATGCGCTGATAGATTGCGGCACCCTTTTCCGCTGTCGCGAACGACGGCCGGCCGACGACGCCGGCGCCGCCGGGGGGCGGGCTGGGGAGCTGGTCACGCACATAGCGCCGGAATGACTCCTCGGACAGCTCGAAGTCTCGTGCGCGCTCCATGCGTACCAGGGAGGGGTAGAGGTGCAGCATCACGGAGGTTTCGGCCTCGCCGGCGTGGAGCGGGCCTGGCTGTGCCTCGAGCAGGTCGGCCAAGTCGATGTCCCAGATCGAGAGGACGCGTACCCGCGCCTGCCGCGTCACGAGCGTCGCGAGGGCGTCGAGGTGAGGCTCGTGACGGTGTGCGGTGATGATGATGAATTCGCGAATGCCCTGTGCTTCCCACGCGGCGAGCAGCTCGTTCATTACGCGATGCAGCGTCTTCTGGATCAGCGATGCGGTTCCTGCGTATGCGCGGTCGCTGGCGACGTTGACGCCGTAATGAACGGTCGGCGCCCGCAGGACGTGGAACTCGCGCGCAAGGTCCCCGGCGATGTGGCGAGCGATAAGGACATTGGAGCCGAGCGGAAGGTGGGGACCGTGTTGCTCCAGCGCGCCGGCAGGTATGATGAGGCGCGGATCCCGTGCGAGGTGGGCCGCCACATCGATCCAGGACAGTTCATCGAGACCGAGTAACTCTTCCATTGACGCCGGCATCCTGGTCTGACGTTCTGGCGCGCATCCGCGGCGCGCGTGTGGGTTGGGTGCTCACCGCACTGAGCATATTCCTTGTTCTGGCGTGGGCACGCCAGATCCAGGCCGGGTATCTCGTGGCGACGACGCTGATCACCAGCGCCGCGGTGCTGGCAGCCCGTCGTGAAGGCGCGAGCCCCTTCCTATATGCCGCGCTCGCTGCAGTCGCAATCGCGCTGCTGGCGGGGCTGGACGCGGGCAGGCGTTTCCGCGCGATCGAACACGACTGGGACGCCATCGTGCGCGAGCGGGAGGTCGGCCTCGCGAAGCAGCTCGAGCGGCGCATGGAGAGCGCACTGGAGCGCGCGGTCACCGCCACGGATCTCGCGGCCGAGGCTGCGCTGCGCGCCGCACCGGGGAGCACGCTGTTCCAGCAGCTCGAGGGTGTGCGCCAACGAACCGGGGTGGACGCGCTCGCCCTGTTCACACATGGTGGCGACCTGCTCGCGTGGGCGGGCGATCATCGCGGCAGTCTCCCGGAAGCGGTCCGGCGCGTGCCGAGCGGAACGCACTTCGCCGAGCGCCCACTCTACTCCTACCTGTACCTGTCCCGCCCCGTCGCCGGCAACCGCCAGCACGTGGTAGCAGCGATGCTGATGGAGACGGGCCTCGTCCAGGATCACGGCAGCAGCAGCTTCACCGGTGTCTTCGAGGAGCGGACCGGTGCCCGGCCGGTCTTCCGCTCGGGCGGCGGCGTCGACGCGGACTGGGTGCTCGTCGAAGGGGCCGACACAGTCGTGCACGGCAGCTTCGAGCGCCTGACGCAGGCACAGGCGCGCGAGGACGTGGAGCGCACGGTGCAACGCATCGCCGTGATCGCCGGGCTGCTCGCATTCGTGCTGCTGGCGATCGGCATGGCCCAGGCGCAACCGACGGCGCGCTGGCCGAGCGTGCTGCCGCTGCTGCTCGCCATTCCGGTCCTGCTGCTCGCGCCGATCGGTTCTGCGTTCGACGCCAACGTACTCTTTTCACCCCTCTACTTCCTGCTGCCGCTCGCAGACATCACGCTCGGCACACTGCTTCTCCTGCTGCTGCCGCTGGCGAGTATCGCCGCGACCGCGAGGCTGCCTGTTCCGCGGCGCAACACCCGCCTGCTGTTGATTGCGGGTGCAGCCGCTGTTGCGATCGGCTACATGGCCGGCCTGCGGCTGCTGCTGGCCGCGGCGGCCCAGCAGCTCATGACGACGAGCGGCGCGCTCTGGTTCGGCCTGCAGATCGCCCTCGTGCTGCTGCTCACGATGATCACGGCGCTCGCGCTGCCGCAGCGTCCGCCGCTCGTCGTGCCCCGCCTGCGCTCCTGGGGCGGCGCGAGGGTCGAGCTCGGGCTCGCCATTCTCGGCTTGGCGCTGAGCGTTGCGCTCGCCGTGCTGTTGCACATGCGACTGGAGCCGCTCAACGGGGCGCAATTGTGGAGCGCAGGCCTCTGGTTCGCGCCCTTCCTGCTGTTGGGCACAGCGCTCGCCGGTCTCACTGGCAGCACCGGCCGCCTGCTGCGCTGGGTCGCTGCAGGATGGCTCGCAGGGACCGCCGTGATCCCGCACGTGTGGGCAGCACACGTCGGCGCACGACTCGATGATGCGGAGCGTGAGGTTGGCACGCTCGGCATGCAGCCCGATCCGTATCTCGACTACCTGCTGGTGGATCTCGGGCGCGAAGCGCAACGGCGGTATGCAGCCGGCGAAGAAGGTGTGCAGCTTCTCTACCGTGCCTGGGTGGCCAGCGGCATGGCGCGCGAGTCGTACCCGGTACAGGCAGTGCTGTGGGATGCGAACGGGCAACCTCAGACCCAGCTCAATCTGGGTGACATGGCTACGCCCGATACGCTTCCGCAGATGCTCACCCGCATCGCGCGCCTGCAGCACGACGATCGCGAGCCTCACCTCGAGGCACTTGCCGACAACCCGGCGATCAGTCGTCTGCTCACGGTACCGCTGGCAGGCGACGGGATCATCACGTTCACGGTGCCACCGCGCCGCTCGCTCGAACGCACCAGCGTTATCGCGCCCTTCCTCGGTGCCGTGCCGGCGCAGGACACACGTCTGAACCTCGTGCCCGCGCGCCTGGGCGTCGAGCTGGGCGAGGGCACGCTCTGGGTCCCGGGCGAAAGCGGGTGGCGCAGTGATACTCTCGTCCGCTTCCCGGACGGGGCCTTTCACGCCCACCTGGAAGTGCGTCTGCCGTCACTCGGCGTGCGCCTCGCGCGCGGCATGCTGCTCCTGGTGCTCGACCTCGGGCTGCTGGTCATGCTCTGGTACGGAGGCTGCGCCGCCCGCGGAGCCGCGCCGAAGCCGCGTCACGGGTGGCTGCGCTGGATGGGCAGCTTCCGCGCCCGGATCACGGTAGCGCTTTTCGCGTTCTTCCTCCTGCCGACCGCGGTGTTCGGCTGGGCGACGTACGGTGCGCTCGCAGGCGAGGTCGCTCGCGCCACCCGCGCGGTAGCGCAGCGCGCTGCGGCGGTCGCGGTCCTGGAGTTTCCCGACGTCGACGGAAACCTGCACGAGCTTGCGGAGCATGCAGGCAGTGACGTGCTCTACTACTTCCGCGGTGAGCTGGCGAACGTGTCGTCGCCGGAGGCGCTCGCACTCGGCGTGTACGGTGCGTGGATGCCGCCCGCCGTGTACCTGTCCCTGGAGGGCGGTGATGAGCTTGCCGCCGTTGAAACCCGCACGATCGGTGACCGGCCGTTCCTGACCGCGTTCCACAGCCTGCCGGCAACCGGCACACTGGCGGTGCCCATGGCGCTCGCGGCGGGCGACACGGCCGTACGGCAGCGCGAGCTGGCGCACCTCGTGCTTTTCGCCGCGCTGGTCGGCGCACTGCTCTCGCTCGCGCTCTCGGTATTGGTGGGCCGCACCCTGGCCGGCCCGATCGGTCAGCTGCGGCGTGCCGCGGCCGCAGTCGGTGCGGGCCGTCTCCGCGTTCGCCTGCCGCAGCCGCCATCCGGCGAGTTCGGCCAGCTCTTCGCTTCGTTCAATCGCATGGTGCGCCGCCTGCGCCGTGCGCGCACACAGGAGCTGCGCACGGCGCGCGTGCTCGCCTGGGGAGAGATGGCGCGGCAGATCGCACACGAGATCAAGAATCCGCTCACGCCCATCAAGCTCTCCGTGCAGCACCTGCGACGGGCGTATCGGGATCGGCGGCCGGACTTCGGCGACATCCTCGACGACAACGTGACGCAGATCCTGAGCGAGATCGATCGGCTCACCGAGATCGCACGCGCGTTCTCGCGCTACGGCGCGCCCGGAACGGAGGTCGGACCCGTGGAGCGGGTCGATGCGACCGCGGTCGCGCGGGACGCGCTGACGCTGTATCGCAGCTCGGACTCTGCCATCGAGTTCCGCTCGTCGATCGAGCCGGGCCTGCCGTTCGTGCGTGCGCGTTCGGGTGAGCTCAAGGAAGTCATTCTGAACCTGCTGGAAAACGCCCGCGACGCGCTCGAGGGCCAGGGGCTGGTCGAGGTGCAGCTCTATGCCGTCGGTGACGGCGTTGCGCTGGATGTCGTCGATGACGGGCCGGGGATACCCGAATCGCTGCAGGAGCGGATCTTCGATCCGCATTTCTCCACACGCTCGTCAGGCACGGGCCTGGGCCTCGCAATCGTGCGACGCATCGTCGAGAGCTGGGGAGGTACGATCACCGTCGAGAGCACCCCAGGCACCGGGACAGTGATGCACGTGCGGATGCTGGCTGCCGACGACGGTCGACCGCCTCTCCGGCTGCACCGGTTCGATGACAGCAGGGAGTGAACGGCAGTGGAGAGGCCCGGCCGCCGTGGCGGCGACCGGGCCTCTCTCTTACTTACCTGCAACGCGACGTAACGACGCTGCCGTCAGGACCTGTCAGCGCACGCGGTAGTTCAGGATCGTGGGCTGGCCGTTCTCGTTCACCCACACCATCGAGACCACGTCGCCGGACTTCACCGATCGGGCAATTCGCTGGACATCGGCGACGCTGCGTACATCCTCACCGTTCAGCTTGAGGATCACGGGACCGACTGCCCCACGCGGGATACGGAACCCTGCGAGAGGGCCTGTCGGATCGATCTCGGCGATTGCGACAAACCGGTCGCCGCGCTCGTTCACGAGCTCCGCGCTCTCCGGGGGTGCGGGCATCGCGCGGAATCCAAGGCGCATCTCGCTGCTCGGTCCGTCGTTCGTGCGCGGCTGACGCGCGGCGACCTGCTCGAACTCACCGAGCCGCACCTGGCGTGTCATGCGGTTGCCGTAGCGGATGATCCCCACATCCACTGTCTCGCCCGGACGCATGCGTGCGACGCGTGCCTGCAGCTCCGCGACGGTGCGCACCTCGTCGCCGTCGATGCTCACGATGACGTCGCCCATCTCGAGGCCCGCCTCGGCGGCGGGTGTGCCGGGCTCCGGCGGCGTCGAGATCTCGGCGCCGGCCACACCAGGCAGCTTGTAGACCTGGGCGTCGGCGGCATCCACCTCCGTGATCTGGATCCCGAGGCGTGGCCGGTGCACGACACCGTATTCGATCAGGTCACTGCCGACCTTGCGGGCGAGGTTGATCGGAATGGCGAAGCCGGCACCGGCGAAGAAACCGGTGCCTGATTCGATGGCAGTGTTGATGCCTACGACTCGCCCGAGCAGATCGACCATCGGTCCGCCCGAGTTGCCGCGGTTGATCGCGGCGTCGGTCTGGATGAAGGCTTCGAGCTGCGTGCCCGCCTCGTTGCTCAGGATGTTGATGTTGCGGTTCTTCGCGCTGACGATGCCGGCCGTCACCGTGAAGTCGAGACCGAGCGGGTTGCCGAGCGCGAGCACCCAGTCACCGACCTTGATCGCGTCGCTGTCCCCGAACTGCGAAACGGGGAACGATTCGCCGTCCGCACCGTTGATCCGGATGACGGCGACGTCGGTGTTGGGGTCGGCGCCGACGATGGACGCGTCGTATTCGCGGCCATCCGCGAGACGGACGATGATGCGATCGGCACCCTCGACCACGTGGTTGTTGGTCATCACGTGGCCCTGCTCGTCGATGATGAAGCCGCTGCCGGTCCCGCGCTGGACAGGTGCCTCGTCCTGCGGTATGCCTGGAATCGCAAAGGGCAGCCGGCGAGAGCCGGTTGTCATGCGGGACTGCACGTCGACCTGCACGACGGCGGGCAGCGCCGTTGCGGCAGCGCTGCGGAACGCACCGGAGAGGCTGCTCGCCGTCAGCGTGTCGAGTCGGATCGGGACATCGCCCAGGGCGTCGCGCACCTCGTTGCGGGCCGCCTGACTCGTTTGTGCCTGGGCAGGATCGCCGCCGGAGCAGCCGAGGGCTGCTGCCGATACGACGGCGATCATGGACGCGTAGCCGAACGTCTTCTTCACCATCGTCGTTCCTTCCTGGATCAGCGCGGTAACCAGCTGAATCGGACTGTGCAGGGCGCATGCCCCGCCGCTCTGTCAGAATAACAGGTTGTCCATCGATTGTTCCGACGGCGGGCCGTACGGCGCCGTCACGGGGTCGGATCCCGGAGGGCAGTGGACGGTTGCCCCTGCACACGCCCGATCCATCCATGGCCGCGCCCCGAAGGGACCGCGATCGTCCTGCGCATGAACGAACCGGGAGAGCGGTTGGTGCTCGTGCGGGCGCGGCCCGCGGAAGGGGGCTGCGCATGCTCGCGCAGGTAACCGGTGCTGCAGTGTTCGGAATCGACGCGTATCCGGTCCGCGTCGAGGTCGACCTGGCGAACGGCCTCCCCTGCATGAACGTGGTGGGGCTGGCCGAGGGTGCCGTGCGAGAGGGGCGCGAGCGTGTGACCGCGGCTCTTGCAAACAGCGGGAGGCCGGTCCCACCCCGCAGGATCGTCGTGAATCTCGCACCTGCCGACGTGCCGAAATCGGGCAGCGGCTTCGACCTGCCCATTGCCATCGGTATCCTCGTGGCTACGGGGGCACTGGAGTCGGACGCGGCGACCGACGTGCTCCTCGCCGGTGAGCTGGGTCTCGACGGTGAGCTGCGGCCGCTGCGGGGCGCCCTGTCGATCGCACTCTGCTGCCGGGCGGCCGGTCTCCGGTCCCTGATTCTGCCAGCGGCAAACGCCGCGGAAGCGGCCGAGGTGGACGGGATCTCGGTGCTCGGCGCGAAATCGCTCGACGACGTCGTCGCTCACCTGTCGGGCGTCGATGCCCTGACCGCCGCGGAGCGTGCGCCCGCACCGGAGGACGATCCGTGGGCGGTCGACTTCGCTGAGGTGAAGGGACAGGGGCACGTGAAGCGTGCGCTCGAGGTGGCGGCGGCCGGGCAGCACAACCTGCTGATGATCGGACCGCCCGGGGCCGGGAAGTCCATGCTGGCGCGGCGGCTCCCGACGATTCTGCCCCCGCTGGAGCGTTCCGAGGCAATCGACGTGACACGCATCCACTCGGTCGCGGGCCGGCTGCGGGCCGGGAGCGGGCTGCTGCGCACGCGGCCGTTCCGGGCGCCGCATCACACGATCAGCGAGGCAGGGCTCGTGGGTGGCGGCACGATCCCGCGGCCGGGTGAGGCATCGCTGGCGCATGCGGGGGTGCTGTTCCTGGACGAGCTGCCGGAATTCCGTCGCAGCGCGCTGGAGGCCCTCCGCCAGCCGATCGAGGACCAGGTCATCCATATCGGGCGCGCACGGGGCGGGGCGACCTTTCCCGCGTCATTCATGCTGGTCGCAGCGATGAACCCGTGCCCGTGCGGGCATCACGGTTCCGCGGGCAGCTGCATCTGCCATCCCGCGCAGGTCGTGCGCTACCGCGGGCGCGTGTCCGGTCCGCTCCTGGACCGGATCGACGTGCAGGTCGAAGTCGCGGCGCTCAGTGAGCGCGAGTTGTTCGGTGCACGCGATGGTGAGAGCAGCGCATCCATTCGGGTGCGGACCGAGGCCGCGCGCGCAAGGCAGGAGCGGCGCTTCCGCGCAGAGGCGGGGATTCACGCGAACGCGCAGATGCAGCCGCGGCACGTGCGCGCGTACTGCACCGTGGATGCAGCGGGGGAGTCGTTGCTGCGCACGGCGATCCGTCGTTTCGGGCTGTCAGCGCGAGCGTATTACCGGGTGCTGCGGCTCGCGCGCACGATTGCGGACCTCGCCGGCACGGATCACATCGCACCCGTCCACGTCGCGGAGGCAGTGCAGTACCGTTCCCTCGAACGACCACTGGTGCCTGCGCACTGACGGGTTGCGGTGGCTGGCCAACTGCCCCGCGCCTGCCACTTCCGGTCGCGTCGGCCGGGTTCCGTCGGGGCTCGCCTGCGACCACCTGAGACCTGCCGTCCGTCTTGCCGGAACAGACTCGCCGCCCGGCCGGGGTAGTACCTGCCGACGAGGCCCTGCACGACACCGCGTTCGGTGCGGCCGAGGCCGGGCGTCGCTTGTTGCCCGTCCGGCGTGCCGGTAGCTTGGCGGGCAGGAGGCGAGGAGATGGAAGAGCTCACGAACGAAACCGGGTCGCGCTACCAGCGGCTCCAGCAGATCCTCCGCGAGCTGGGGTCGGTCTGCGTCGGCTACTCGGGTGGTGTGGACTCGGTGTTCCTTTCGGTCGCAGCAGTGCAGACGCTGGGGCCGGAGCGAGTTTTGGCCGTTACCGGGCGCAGCGCATCCGTGCCGGGGCTCCAGCTCGACGTCGCCCGGCAGTGCGCCCGCGAGTTCGGGGTGCCGCACGTCGAGATCGACACGGACGAGCTGGACGATCCGAACTACGCTGCGAACCCATCAAACCGCTGCTACTTCTGCAAGAGCGAGCTGTGGAGTCAGCTGCGCGCGGTTGCGGACGAGCACGGCATCGCGGCGGTCGTCGATGGCGCGAACGCGGATGATGCGAGTGACTACCGGCCGGGCGCGCAGGCGGCACTCGAGAACAGCGTGCGCTCGCCGATGCAGGAGGCCGGTCTCACCAAGCGCGACATCCGGATGCTCTCCCACATGCTCGGCCTCCCCACATGGGATCAGCCCGCCGCCCCGTGTCTCGCGTCGCGCCTGCCGTACGGCCTGGCGGTCACCCGTGAGCGCCTTTCCATGGTGGAACGCGCCGAAGAGAACCTGCGCTCGCTGGGACTGCGCGAATTCCGGGTGCGGCATCATGGTGATGCCGCCCGCCTGGAGCTGATCCCCCAGGACATCGAGCGGGCGGCGGCGGAAGCGGGGAAGTGGGCGGCGGCCGTGCGAGCGGCCGGCTTCACGCGCGTGCTGCTCGACGTGCACGGCTACCGCCGCGGTGCGCTGAACGAGGTGCTTCCGCTGGTGCAGCTCGGGCGCGCATGAGCGACGCTGACCTGGACCGCTCCTCAGGGCCCGAGAACGGGCTGCCTGCCCGCAGCGGCGGACCGGCCGCGTCCGATGAGGCAGATCGCGGCGGCGCCGCTGTCGCAGACGAGCTGGAGCGTGCACGGGCGGTACTCGCTGCGAGCGGATTGAGCGGCGACGTGGACCGCGCGGGACACGCGGGTGACATGCTGGTCGTGGCCGCGCCGCCAGGCCGCATCGATGATGTCCGAGCCTGTGCCGCGGAGCTGCGAAAGCTCGGGTTCCGCTACGTGACCATCGAGATCGTGCCGGATGCATGACGACATCGTGTATCTGGACTACGCCGCGACGTCCGCGATCCGGCCGGCCGCTGTCGCGGACAGCATCGCGGACTGGCTGAGAACCAACGGCGCGACGCCGGGTCGCGGGGGGCACCGACTCGCGATCGACGCCGGCAGGCTGACACTCCGCTGCCGACAACTTCTTGCCGAGCTCCTCCATATCCCGGGTGATACCGGGCGCATCGCATTCCAGCTCAACGCAACGCACGCACTGAACACCGCTCTGTTCGGCGTGTTGAACGACGGCGATGCCGTGGTGACGACGCCGTACGAGCACAATGCGATCGTGCGTCCGCTGAGCGTGCTGCAGCGCACACGCGGTGTCGCGGTGCGCGAAATTCCTGCGGCGCGCGACGGAACGCTGGACCTGGACGTCGCGCGGACGCTGCTGTGCGGCGCGCGGCTGCTGGCCATAACGGCGGCGTCCAACGTGCTGGGGACAGCGA